>WFXX01000157.1 GCA_015490395.1 Gammaproteobacteria bacterium
GCCCTGCTGGGGCCCGCCCTGGCCGTGGAAGCGGGGCGGGGGAGGACCCGCCCCGCGCCGGTCCCCCCGCCCCTGCTGGCGGCGGCCGGCGGGGGCGGCTAGTCTGGAGGCATGCCCGGAGAGCGCGCCAGGTCCCTCGAGGGCGGGGAGCCGCGGGAGCGGCCCCTGCCCCCGGGGGTGCCGCCGAGGCTGCCGGAGGCCGTCCGCCCGCTGGTGCCGCGGCTGGCCCGGGTGCTGCGCCGCTTCCCCGAGGTGCGCGCCGCCTATCTCTTCGGCTCCCAGGCCCAGGGGCGGGCCCGGCCGGAGAGCGACGTGGACGTGGCCCTGGTCACCGACCCGCCCCTGGGCGAGGAGCGGCTCCTGGAGCTGGCCGCCGCCCTGGTGGAGGAGGGTCTGGACCGGGTGGACCTGACCGAGCTCCCCCCGGAGGACCTCATCCTCCGCTTCGAGGCGGTGAGCCCCAACCTGCCCCTCTACCTGGCCCCGGGCTTCGACCACGGGGAGTATTGCTCCCGGACGCTGCGGGAGTACTTCGATCTGGCCTGGCTGCTCCGCCACCAGCGGGTCGCGGTGCGCAGGAGGTGGGAGAGGCATGGTCCACGCTGAGGTGCTGCGCCGTCGCCTGGAGCTCCTGGAGGAGGCCCTGGGTGTGCTGGAGGAGCTGGGGCAGCTGCCCCGGGAGACCTTCGTCTCGGACCCCAAGAGCTGGGCGGCGGCCGAGCGCTTCCTCCAGCTCGCCGTGGAGGCCCTGAACGACATGGCCGCCCACGTGGTGGCCGAGCGGGGCTGGGGCAAGGTGGAGGCGGCGCGCGACCTCCCACGCCGCTTCCTGGAGCACGGGCTCATCGACGCGGAACTGGCCGGGCGGTGGAGCCGGATGATCGGCCTGCGGAACATCCTGGTCCATGCCTACCTCCAGGTGGACCGGGAGCGGATCCACCGCATCCTGAGGGAGGGGCTGGGCGACCTGCGCGCCCTGGCGGCGGTGATGGCCCGGTTCCTCTGAGGCCCGCGCCCCGGCCGGAGGGCGTCAGGGCGCGGCGGCGCGCTCCAGGAGCTCGCGAGCGTGGGCCCGGGCCCGGGGGGTGATCTCCTCCCCCGCCAGCATCCGGGCCAGCTCCTCGCAGCGGGCGGCCTCGTCCAGGGCCTCCACGCGGGTCAGGGCCTCCCCCGCCCCTTGCTCCTTGAGCACCCGGAGGTGGTGGTGCCCCTGGGCGGCCACCTGGGGCAGATGGGTGACGCAGAGCACCTGCCGGTGGCGACCCAGCTCCCGCAGGCGTCGGCCCACCCGCTCGGCCACGCGCCCGCCCACCCCCACGTCCACCTCGTCGAAGACCAGGCAGGGGACCCCGGTCCCCCCGGCGCTCACCACCTGGACGGCCAGGGCGATGCGGGCCAGCTCGCCCCCCGAGGCCACCTGGGCCAGGGGGCCCGGCTCCTGGCCCGGGTTGGCGGCCACCAGGAAGGCCACCTGCTCCCGCCCCGAGGCCCCGGGCTCGGGGCGCTCCTCCAGCCGGATGCGGAAGCGGGCCCCGGCCATCCCCAGACCCTGGAGGGCCTCCTCCACGGCGGCCTGGAGCCTGGGCGCGGCCTCCCGCCGGGCCGCGCCCAGGCGGGAGGCGGCCTCCTCGTAGGCCTCTCGGGCCTCGGCCTCCCGCCGGCGCAGCGCCTCCAGGCCCGCGCCCTCGTCCTCGGCCTCTGCCAGCTCCCGCCGCAGGGCCTCCAGGCGGGCCGGGAGCTCGCCCGGGGCCACGCGGTGCTTGCGGGCCAGGGCCTGGAGGCGGGCCAGGCGCTCCTCCACCCAGGCCAGGCGTCCCGGGTCCAGCTCCAGGGAGTCGGCGTAGCGGCGCAGCCAGCCGGCGGCCTCCTCCAGGCGGATGCGGGCCTCCTCCAGCAGGCCGGCGGGCTCCTGGAGGGCCGGGTCGTGGCCGGCTAGGCGCTCCAGCTCCCCCTGGGCCCGCCCGGCGGCCTCCACCGCGCCGCCCTCGGCCTCCAGCAGGGCCAGGGCGGCCTGGGTCCCCTCCAGCAGCCGGCCCCCGTGGGCCAGGCGCCGGTGCTCCTCCTCCAGGGCCTCGGCCTCCCCCTCCCCGGGGACCAGCTCCTCCAGCTCCCGGAGCTGGTAGCGCAGGAACTCGGCCCGCTCCTCCCGCTCGGCCTGCCCCCGCGCCCGCGCCTCCAGGGCCTCCC
>WFXX01000158.1 GCA_015490395.1 Gammaproteobacteria bacterium
CATGAGACTGCCGGCCCTGCTTCTGCCACTCCTGCTCTGTTGGGCGCCGGCGGCGCTGGCCCTCTCGCTGGACGCTTTGAGGCAGGCGAAGGGTTGGCTGGCGGAGCGGGCCTCCTGGTCCGGCTACTACAAGTACGAGACTGCCTACCGCTTCCGCGAGCCGCGTTCCTTTAGCAAGATGCGGCATATCGTCCAGCTTCGGGCCACCCGCCCTATCGGGGAGCGCCTCGAGTTCACTGCCTCGGCCTGGGCGTACTACGACATGGTCTTCGATCTCATCGACTACGACACGGTTACGGGGCGCACGAGGCGAGAGGAGGGGCAGCCCCTGAACTTCCTCTACAACCAGCTCCCGCAGGAAAAGGACAGTCCACGCTTTGACTTGCGGGAGTTCTACCTGGACGTGACCCTGGATGCCATGGACATCCGTATCGGCAAGCAGTGGATCATCTGGGGCGTGCTGACCGGGGTGCGGGTGGTGGACGAGATCAATCCGATGGACTTCCGCGAGCTGATCCTGCCCGACCTGCTGGACTACCGCATCTCCCAGTGGAGCGTGAAGCTGGACTACTACAGCGACTACGGGGACGTGGAGCTCCTCTTCATCCCCGATATCCGCTTTCACAAGCCCGCCCCGCCGGGCTCGGAATGGGAGCTGCTGCAGACGGTGCCGGGAACCACCTACCCACAACGGTGGCGCCTGGAGAACGCGGAGGTGGGGATCCAGCTCTCTCGGCGTTTCCTCGATACCGATCTCACCCTGAGCTACCTCTATACCTGGGACTTCTTCCCTACGGTCTTTCGCCGGGTGCCGTTGCAGGTGGGTCGCTCGGGCGAGGAGCCGGAATTCTTTCCCACCTTCAACCGCATGCGCATGTGGGGGGCCACCTTCCAGCGCATGGTCTTCGGGCAGATCGTCAAGGGGGAGGTGGCCTTCGTCAAGGGCAAGTACTTTGGCCTGGAGCTGGTGGACCGGGACGGCGACGGCTACCTCGACCATAATGGAGAGCTGCCTAAGGACCACATCCGATGGGGATTGGGCGTGGACTTCAACCTCTTCAGGACCGACTTCTCGCCCGGCATCACGCAGTGGATCATCCTGGACTATGATCCGGCCATCATCCAGGACCGCAACGACACCTCCGTCAATCTCTTCGTGCGCAGGGAGTTTCCCCAGCAGCGCGCCGTCCTCACCCTGCTGGCCATCGCCCTGATCAACCTCCGGGAGCTCTATCTCAAGCCCAAGGTCGCCTTCGACGTGACCGACCAGCTCCAGATCGCTGTGGGGGCGGATCTGTTCTTCGGCCGGGCAGGCTCCTTTGGGATCATCGCCCGGGGCGGTCGGGCCACGGACTTGGTGGAGGTGGAGCAGTCACAGCAGTTCATCGGCAATTTCCGTGACAACGATCGGATCTTCGTGGACTTCAAGTACGCCTTTTGAGGGCTCGCCAGTGCTATGAGGCGGGCGGCGGCGGTAGGGCTGGCGGCGCTGCTGGCGGTGGCCCCGGCGCAGGCTGCCAGGGACGAGGAGGGCCACCGCTGGGGCCTGTCCTTGCTCTTGGGCGTCCATGCGCCGCCCCTGAAGGGTCTGAAGGGAGGCCTGTACCGGGCCCCCTTCATGGGCACGGGCTCGGTGCTGCTGGATCCAGCTGGCCGCGAGACCGAGACCGTCCCCTTTCGTATCGACAACCCGTTGGAGCCCCGAGCCGCCGATCCCCGCACGGCCTTTGAGATCCAGTGGCGCCTGACGAGGCGGGACTGGCTGTTCCTAGGGCTGGCGGAGTGGGACACGGCCGCGACGGCCTACACCGAGGGGATTCTGCCCGTGCAGCGGGTGAGGAGCCGCGTCACCGCCAGGCGGCATGCCAACCTCAACTACAACGCCTATTACCTGGGCTGGCGACGGGACCTCTGGAGCCGCAAGCGGCTGCGCCTCTACGGGCGGTTGGCACTGCACGAGCTTTTCGATGTGGACTACAAGGAGGTTGCCACGTACAGCTTCCCGCCCATTGCGGCAGGGGAGGCCTTCAACCGCAACGTGGTTCTGGAGGCCCAGACCGCCGCGGTCCTGCTGGTGGAGGTGGGCGGCGGCGCCGAGTGGAGGCTGCTGCCCTGGCTGTCACTGTCGGTGGAGGGGGGCCTCCTGCAGTCGGAGCGCCCCGCCAGGCTGCACAGCGCCCGCCTGCTGAACGACTTCCTGGGCCGGGATGACGTGGACCTCAAGGGCCTGCCCGCCGTGCCCTTGGCGGATCGTTTCCTGGGCTATCTCCCGGAGGAGACGGACGTCCAGGCCCTCGCGGAGGCCGAGAGCACCCAGCGCTTCTACCGGAGGCTGGAGCTGGACTTCGGGGGTTGGCAGCTGCTGGCCCGCCTGACCTTCTACTTCTGACGCCGCAAGGAGGAGGCATGCGCGAGAGGGGCTGGTCCTGGGCGCTGGCGCTGGCCCTGGCCCTCTGGGCTTGCCTGGACGCCGGGGTGGCCGTGGCGGCGCCCCCGGAGGACGGAGGCTTGGCGGAGGCCCGTCGCCTCTTGGCCGAAGGGCGTTTCCTGGAGGCCCGTCGGGCGCTGGGGGTGTACCTGTTCGAGCACCCCCAGGAGGCGGAGGCCCATTACCTCCTCGGGCGGGTCTGGGAGGCCGAGGGGCAGCCCGAGCGGGCCCTAGAGCGCTTCCGCAAGGCGCTGGGTGAGGATCCTGGGCACCGGGGGGCCCTGGAAGGGGCTGCCCGGATGCTGGTCCGCTTGAAGCGCTATCCGGAGGCGGAGGCCCTGCTGGAAAGCGCCCTGGAGGTCTCGCCAGGGGAGCGGGGGCTCGCCGCCCTCCTGGACCAGGCCCGGCGGGAGCACCGGCTGCACCTGGAGGCGGTGCGTCGGGCCATGGACGGACGGGTGAGGCGGGGCCGTGGCGATGCGCGTACCCACTTCCTGGAGGGCAGGCGGTGGGCGGAGCTGGGGCGCTACGACGAGGCCGTCGCGGAGCTAAAGCTGGCGGTGGCACGCGCCCCCGGCAAGCCCGCCTTGCTGCTGGAGCTCGCCCAGTACCAGGCCCGCGCGGGGCAGCCGGAGGAGGCCCGGCGCACGCTGGAGCAGCTGCGCGGGAGCGGGGTGCCGGCACAGCTGCAGGTGCGGGTGCGGCTGCTAGAGAGAGACCTGCGGCGGGCGCACCTGGAGGCCGAGGCCAGCCGCTTGGAGGAGCGTCGCCGGGCCGATCCCACGGATGCGCTGGCACGCCAGCGCCTGGAGGAGGTTCTGCTGGAGCTGGCCCGGGAGCTGCGCCGGGCCGGGGACGATGGGGGTTGGGCCGAGACCCTGCGACGGCTCTACCGGCTCGACCCTCAGGGCCCTGCTGGCCGCCGCGCCCTGGAGGAGCTGGACCTAAGCCGAGGCCGGGAGCTCCTGACCGCGGGCGAGCCGGCGCAGGTCGCCGCCGTGCTCCGCCCGGTGGCGGAGGGAGAGGGCGGAGAGGCGCGCCAGGAAGCCGCTCGCTTGTTGGTGCAGGAGGAGGCGGCGGAGGTGGCGCGTCTCCTGGGGGCGGATCTCTCCGACCCAGAGGCGCGGAGGGAGGTGCTGGCTCGTGCGAAGGCGTGGCTGTTTCAGGGGCGTCTGGAGGCGGCGCGGCGGCTGCTGGAGGGGGTGCTGGATCGGGAGCCGGATCTGGCGCCGGCGCGTTACATGCTGGGTCTGGTGTGGG
>WFXX01000159.1 GCA_015490395.1 Gammaproteobacteria bacterium
GACTACCACGGGGACCTGGAGGCCTACGGGGCGGCCAAGGCCCGGCTGTTCCGCTCGCCCGGCCTGCGCTACGCGGTGATCAACGCCGACGACCCCTTCGGCCGGCGCCTGCTGGAGGAGCTCCCCGCCGGCGTGGAGGCCTTGCCCTACGGGCTGGGGGAAGGGGTGGACCGCGGGCTGCGGGGGCGGATCCTGGACAGCGGCCCCGGGGGATTGAGGCTGGAGGTCTCCGGCCCCTGGGGCCGGGGGGAGCTGCGCAGCACCCTCCTGGGGGGCTTCAACGCCGCCAACCTGCTGGCGGTGCTGGGGGTGCTGCTTCTGGAGGGGGTGCCCCTGGAGCAAGCCCTGGCCCGGCTGGGCCGGCTGCGCCGGGCCCCGGGCCGCATGGAGCCCTATGGCGGCGGCGCCCTCCCTCTGGCGGTGGTGGACTATGCCCACACCCCAGATGCCCTGGAGCAGGCCCTGGGGGCCCTGCGCGCCCTGGGCCCTCGGACCCTCTGGTGCGTCTTCGGCTGCGGGGGCGAGCGGGATCGGGGCAAGCGGCCCCTCATGGGGGAGGTGGCCGCCCGGCTGGCCGACCGGGTAGTGCTCACCGACGACAACCCCCGGGGCGAGGATCCGGCCCGCATCGTGGCCGAGATCCGCGCCGGGATCCCCGCCGGTGCCGCCGTGGAGGTGATCCACGACCGCCGGGCGGCCATCGCCCGGGCCCTGCGGGCGGCCGGCCCCGGCGACGTGGTGCTGGTGGCCGGCAAGGGCCACGAGCGGGAGCAGGAGGTGCGGGGCCTCCGTCGGCCTTTCAGCGATCGGCACGTGGTGGAGGCCCTGCTGCGGGAGCGGGCCCGGGCCTGCCGGGAGGGGAGCCCGTGAGCGCGGCAGCCCACAGCTGGCGCCTGGAGCTGGGCTGGGTGGCCCGGGCGGTGGGGGGCGAGCTGCGCGGTCCCGCGAGCCTGCGCTGCCGGGCGGTGGGCACGGACAGCCGGCGCCTAGTGGGCGGGGAGCTCTTCGTGGCCCTGCGCGGCTCCCGCTTCGATGGGCACGCCTTCCTGGGGGAGGCGGCCCGCCGGGGGGCAGCGGCGGCCCTGGCCGAGCGTCCCGCGCCGGAGCTGCCCACCGTGGTGGTCCCCGACGCCCTGTCGGCCCTGGGCCGCCTGGCCGCCGCCTGGCGGGAGGCCCTGGCCGGGCCCCTGGTGGCGGTCACGGGCAGCTGGGGCAAGACCACCGTCAAGGAGCTGCTGGCTGCCGTCCTGGCCGCCCGGGGCCCGGTGCTGGCCAGCCCCGGCAACCTGAACAACGCCGTGGGCCTGCCCCTGAGCCTGCTCCGCCTGGAGGAGAGGCACCGGGCCGCGGTGGTGGAGCTGGGGGCCAGCGCCCCGGGCGAGATCGCCTCCCTGGCCGCCCTGGCTCGCCCCCAGGTGGCGGTGCTCACCGGGGCGGGCGCGGCCCACCTGGAGGGCTTTGGCTCCCTGGAGGGGGTGGCCCGGGCCAAGGGCGAGCTCCTGGAGGCCCTGCCCGAGGACGGGGTGGCGGTGCTCCCGGCGGACCAGCCCTTCACGCCGCTGTGGCGGGGGCTGGCCGGACGGCGCCGGGTGCTGGACTTCGGCCTGGAGGCGGGCGCGGTGCGCGCCGCCCCCGACAGCGTGCGGGTGGCGCTGGAAGGGCCCCAGCCGGGCACCTGCTTCGTCCTGCAGACCCCCGAGGGGGAGGTGCCCGTGAGGCTGCGGCTCCTGGGGGCGCACCAGGTGCGCAACGCCCTGGCGGCGGCCGCGGCGGCCCTGTCCCTGGGGGTGGACCTGGAGGCGGTGCGCCGGGGGCTGGAGGCCGTGGACCCGGTGCCCGGCCGGCTCCAGCCCCGGCGGGGGCCTCGGGGCGCCCTGGTGCTGGACGACAGCTACAACGCCAACCCGGACTCCCTGGCCGCGGCCTTGGCGGTGCTGGCCGAGGCCCCGGGGCGGCGGTTGCTGGCCCTGGGCGACATGCTGGAGCTGGGCCCGGAGGCCGTGGCCCTGCACCGGAAGGCCGGGCACCAGGCCCGGGCGGTGGGGGTGGAGCGGCTCCACGCCCTGGGCCCCCTGGCGCGCGAGGCCGCAGCGGCCTTCGGCCCCGGGGGGCACGCCCATGAGGACCCCGGGACCTTGGTCCGGGCCCTGCTCCGGGAGCTGGATGCGGAGGCCGTGGTGCTGGTCAAGGGCTCCCGGGGCGCCGGGATGGAGCGGGTGGTGCAGGCCCTCCTCGAGGCCGCGGGGGGGGAGGGCTAGGCGTGCTGCTGGAGCTGACCCAATGGCTGGCCCGGTTCGAGAGCGGCTTCAACGTCTTCCAGTACCTGACCCTGCGGGCCATCCTGGGGGTGCTCACCGCCCTGGCCTTCACCTTCGTGGCCGGCCCGGCCCTCATCCGGCGCCTCGGCCGCTACCAGGAGGGCGGCCAGCCCATCCGCAGGGAGGGCCCGGCCACCCACAGCCGCAAGGCGGGCACCCCCACCATGGGCGGGCTGCTCATCCTGGCCGCGGTGGCCGTCAGCACCCTGCTCTGGGCGGATCTCGCCAACCGCTACGTCTGGGTGGTGCTGGTGGTGACCCTGCTGTTCGGGACCATCGGCTGGGTGGACGACTACCGCAAGCTGGTGCTGCGCCATCCCCGGGGGCTCTCGGCCCGCGCCAAGTTCCTCTGGCAGTCGGTGGTGGGGCTGGGGGCGGCCCTGTTCCTCTATCTCACCGCCCAGGTGCCGGCCGAGACCCAGCTCACCGTGCCCTTCTTCAAGGACGTCCATCCGGATCTGGGGCTGGGCTTCGTGCTCCTGGCCTACCTGGTCATCGTGGGCAGCTCCAACGCGGTGAACCTCACCGACGGCCTGGACGGGCTGGCCATCCTGCCGGCGGTGATGGTGGCCGGGGCCCTGGGGGTCTTCGTCTACGCCACCGGGCACGCCCGTTTCGCCGAGTATCTGGGCATCCCCTACGTGCCCGGGGTGGGCGAGGTGGTGGTCTTCTGCGGGGCCCTGGTAGGAGCGGGGCTGGGCTTCCTCTGGTTCAACGCCTACCCGGCCCAGGTGTTCATGGGAGACATCGGGGCCCTGGCCGTGGGCGCCGCCCTGGGGGTGGTGGCGGTGGTGGCGCGCCAGGAGCTGGTGCTGCTGGTCATGGGCGGGCTCTTCGTGGTGGAGACCCTCTCGGTGATCATCCAGGTGCTCTCCTACAAGCTCACCGGGCGGCGGGTCTTCCGCATGGCCCCCTTGCACCACCACTTCGAGCTCAAGGGCTGGCCGGAGCCCCGGGTCATCGTGCGCTTCTGGATCATCACCGTGATCCTGGTGCTCATCGGCCTGGCCACCCTCAAGATCCGGTGAGCGCGGCATGAGCGAGGCGGCCATGGCGGAGCGGCGGCAGGAGGCGATGGATCCGGCCACCCTGGTGGTGGGGCTGGGCCGCTCGGGCCTGGCCTGCGCCCGGTATCTGCTGCGCCGGGGTGAGCCCTTCGCCGTGGCCGACTCCCGCGCCGAGCCCCCGGGCCTGGTAGAGCTGCGTCGCCTGACCCCCGAGGTCCCGGTCTACTTGGGCCCCTTCGACCCGGCCCGCTTCGCCCGGGCCCGGCGGCTGGTGCTCAGCCCGGGCGTGCCGTTGGCCGAGCCTGCGGTAGCCGCCGCCCGGGAGGTCGGGGTGGAAGTCCTGGGAGAGGTGAGCCTCTTTGCCCAGGAGGCCCGGGCCCCGGTGGCCGCCGTCACCGGCACCAACGGCAAGAG
>WFXX01000160.1 GCA_015490395.1 Gammaproteobacteria bacterium
GGGGTGGTGTGGTGCGGGACCTGGGGGGCGGGCCTGGCCCGCTTCGACGGCAACGGCTGGCGCAACCTCACCACGCGGGACGGGTTGCCCTCCAACCACATCTTCATGCTGCACGTCGACCCCGAGGGTCGGCTGTGGGTGGGCACCAGCCGCGGCCTAGCCCTCTACCGAGGCGAGGGCCGCGGCTTCGAGGTGCTCACCACCGCCCAGGGGCTCTTCGCCGACAACGTCTTCTCCATGGCCGAGGCCCCGGACGGCAGTGTCTGGGTCGGCAGCTTCGGCGGCGTGACCCGCTTCTATCCGGCCCGCTGAGCTCAAGAGGTACTGCCTGCGGCCTCATCGCCAAAGGTCGTCTCCGGGTGCACGGGGCGGTACAGGTCCACCTTGCGGAAGAACTGATCCACCACGTAGATCCAGCCCCGCTCATCCACATCGATGCCCGCCGGGAGCATGTACACCGCAGGCCCCCCCGAGCTGCCCCGCTGCCCGATGAAGAGCAGCAGCCGGCCCTCGGGGTCGAAGATCTGGAAGTTGCCGAAGGCGGTGTCCACCACGTAGACGCGTCCTGCCGGATCCACGGCGATGCCCTTGGGGCGGGCGAACTGCCCAGGATACCGGCCCAGCTCGCCGAAGGCCCGCAGGAAGCGGCCGTCTGGCGCGAAGGCCTGGACCCGGAAGTTGCCCCCATCCACCACGTAGAGGGTGCCGTCCGGGGCCGTGTCTGCCTGCAGCGGCAGGTTGAACTGCCCCGGCTCGGTGCCGCGGGTGCCAATGGTGCGCAGGTGCCGGCCTGTGGCGGTCTCGAAGACTTGCACCCGGTGGTCCGTGTTGTCCACTCCGCCCACGTCCACGGCGTAGAGCAGGCGCCCGTCGGGGCTGAGGGCCACGCCCACCGGCCGGCGCAGCAGGGCCGCCGACCCGATATCCCGCAGGTGCCGGCCCTCGGCGTCATAGATCCGGATGCGGCGTGCCTCGGCGTCGGCCACATAGAGCCCGCCGTCGGGGCCCAGAGCGATGCCCACAGGCTTGGTCAGCGCCCCCGGACCCTCCGTGCCCAACAGGCGCACCCGCCCTGCTTCCAGATCGAAGAGCACCACCGCCCGTTGCACGGTGTCGGTCACGTAGACCCGCCCGGGGCGGGCCGCCACGCCGTAGGGCTTGACCAGGCCCACCACTTTGGTAGGGGCGCCCACGGCAAAGCGCCGCAGCCGTTCCAGCCCCGAGGGGCCGTCCAAGTCCTCGCTGGAGCGCAGGCTACGCTCGAAGATGAAGCGGGCCGGATCCGGTGGCGGCGGGAAGACGGGATGCGGCTCAAAGGGCTGGCGCGGGGGTGCAGCGCAGCCGGCCAGCAGGGCCACCAGCCACAGGGCCGGGAGGGCACCATAGAGGAGGGCGGGCCGCAGCATGGTCAGCAGCGGCTGCTCACTTGATGTGGCAGGTCTGGCAGAGCTGGTCGGCGCGGTCGCGCAGGAGCAGCTCCACGTCCGGGTTGTGCACGTTGTGGCAGCTGGCGCACTCCACCTTCCCGTCGTAGAGCTTGACCCCGTTGTCGAAACCGTAGGGCCCGTCCGGGACCCTGAAGTCCGGGTCGGCGTGAGTCAGCCCCGCATAGCGCATGGAGAAGGGGTGGTCGTTGCTCAGGTCCGTGCCCAGGTGCTTGATGGCGATGCTGTGGGCCGCCCGGCCATCGTGGCACTTGCCGCAGCTCATCAGGTCGTTGCCACCGTTGAGCCGCAAGTGGAGGGTGGCCGCCCGCTCGTCCACGAAGCTGTCCGGCTGGAAGACCGTCATATCTACGCCCATGGTGCCGTCGTGACAGGACAGGCACAGCAGGCTGATGGGGCTCGGGGTGCGCACCTTGTTGTCCAAGGTGCGGCTGTCGTAGAGCTGGTAGGTGGGTCCGTTGACCGCCGGCACGAAGCGGTTCCAGCCGGGGATGCCGCCGCGCCCGCCGCTGTCGGCCGCGGGGCGGTCCGGTGGCAGATGACAATAAGCGCAAGAGGACTCGAGCTTGGAGAAGGCCAGCCCCGGCATGGCCACCACCCCTGCCCGCTGGTTCAGGCCCAGGAAATCGTGCTTGGTACCCAGGATGGTGCCAGCGCCCAAGAGATCTGGCTCTAGCGGTGGAGGCAGCTCGGCATGGGCCCCGGACAAGAGCAGGCCCAACAGCAGCGCGGCGGCCGGCAGGCGGGGCGTCCGGCGCCGGTGGCTGGTGCGGTGGCGCGCCTCCCGACGGATGTCCCCAGGGCCCATGAGCTCCAGAAACCCCTCGTATCCTCCCCAGGCCGCGCGCAGGGCGGCCTAGCTGCCAAGAGTAGCGCAACAGCGGGGGGCTGCGCCACAATAGGCCCCACTCTCCGAGCCGTGGTTCTTCGCCCATGCGCCCTTTTGTTTCAGCCCTCCTTTGCCAGGCCCTGGCGGCTCTCTTGGGGGCCGGGCTGGCAGCCGGCTGGCCCGGCGGGGTCGTTGCCGCCGAGAAGGAGACGTTCAGGCCGGATGGGGCTGCCCTCTACCAAAAGCACTGCGCCGTCTGCCACGGCGAGCGTGGCGACGGCCGCACCCGGGCCCGGCGGGGGCTGGATCCGCCGCCCCGGGACTTCACCACGGCCCGGGCTCGGGAGGAGCTGAGCCGGGAGCGGATGATCGCCTCCGTCACCCACGGGCGGCCGGGCACGGCCATGATGCCCTTCGCAGGACGGCTTTCGGCGGCAGAGATCGAGGCGGTGGTGGACTATATCCATCAAGCGTTCATGCAGGGCGCGCCGAACCGGGGTTTGCCTCCCCACCTGGCCCGGGGAGAACGGATCTACACCCGCCACTGCGCCGTGTGCCACGGCGACCGGGGCAGCGGGGCCCTCTGGACCCGCTCCAGCCTCAACCCCCCGCCCCGGGACTTCACCACGGCCCGGGCTCGGGAGGAGCTGAGCCGGGAGCGGATGATCGCCTCCGTCACCCACGGACGGCCGGGCACGGCCATGATGCCCTTTGGGGGCCGGCTCTCGGAGGCGGACATCGAGGCGGTGGTGGACTACATCCGCGCTACC
This sequence comes from Gammaproteobacteria bacterium, assembly GCA_015490395.1. GTDB lineage: Bacteria > Pseudomonadota > Gammaproteobacteria > DRLM01 > DRLM01 > S141-70. The sequence goes on from WFXX01000160.1 coordinate 3,045, forward strand.
TTCATGCAAGGCCCGACGCCGGAGCCGCTGGCCACCCGCCTGGAGCGCCCCTTCCCCAAGGGGCTGCGGGGTGATCCCGAGGCCGGTCGCCGGCTCTACCGGGCCAACTGCACCCCCTGCCACGGCGAGCGTGGCGACGGGCGTGGGCCCCGGGCGTCCTCCATCTCCCCCCCGCCGCGGAACTTTCTCGCCTCCGAGGCCCGGGCCCGTCTAGACCGGCCCGCCTTGTTCCGGGCCGTGCGTGACGGGGTGCAGGGCACAGTGATGCCCGCTTGGGGCAAGGTGCTCACCGAGCAGCAGATCGCCGACGTGGCCGAGTACATCTTCCAGGCCTTCCTGCATCCCGACGCGGGGGTCGCTAAAAAAAACCCCTGAGGGAGTGGCTGGCCCTGGGACGGCGGGTCTACGAGGCCCGGTGCTGGTTCTGCCATGGCCACCAGGGCGACGGGCGCACCCTAGCGGCAGCCTATCTGGATCCCCCGCCCAGGGATTTCACCTCCGAGCAAGCCCGGCGAGAGCTGGACCGGCCGCGCATCCTAGAGGCGGTCCGGCAGGGGCGGCCGGGCACCGCCATGCGCCCCTTCGCCGGCCTCCTCACCGAGGCCGAGATCCAGGCCGTGGCCGACTACGTGCTGACGGCCTTCGTGCAGGGTCGGCTGGCCGCCGGAGGGCGCTACCACACCGCCGCCAACGGCTGGCCCGATCACCGGCGGCGGTATGGCGCGGCCTATCCCTTCGTGTTGGGTGAGATTCCTCTGGACCGGCCGGACGAGGCCCTGGATGCGCGCCAGCGGCTCGGCAAGCGCCTCTATCTGGAGGCCTGCATTACCTGCCACGACCGCCCCCGAGTGGAGCGCCCCGGCCCGCGCTGGGCGCCTCGGCCGGTCTCCTTCCCCCGGGGGCGCCGGGAAGGAGTGGACGGGGTCAGTGGGGCCAGCCCCTTCGCCAGGCACCTGCGCCCGCCCCGCCTGGAGGGCCTGAGCCCCGAGGAGCGCCGGGGCGAGGCCCTCTACCAGGCCCACTGCGCCTTCTGTCATGCCCCCGACGGCACCGCCCGCCACTGGATCGGGCGCTTCCTGGACCCTCCACCCCGGGATTTCACCGATCCTGAGTGGGGCATGGGCCGGGCGGCCCTAGAGCGGGTCATCCGGGAGGGGGTGCCGGGCACCGCCATGCCCGCCTGGGGCCGGGTGCTGCCCGAGGCCGACATCCGGGCCCTGGTCGCCTATCTGGACCGGGCCTTCGGCGTGACCCGCCGGGCGGGGCAGCCTTCCGCGGCCCCCCGCCGGCCGATATCATCGCCCGCATGGGCGAAGGAGCAGGGCGCGCCCAGCGTCGAGAAGCAGAAGGAGAGCAACCCTTGAGCGGGAACGGGGTCATCCGCGCGGCGGTGGTGGGGGGTACCGGCTACACCGGGGCCGAGCTGCTGCGCCTGCTGGCCAGCCACCCGGCGGTGCGCCTGGAGGTGGTGACCTCCCGCAGCGAGGCCGGTCGGGAGGTGGCCGAGCTCTTCCCCAACCTGCGCGGCCGCGTGGCGCTGCGCTACGAGCCCCCGGACCCCGGGCGCCTGGCCGCCTGCGACGTGGTCTTCTTCGCCACCCCCAACGGCACCGCCATGGAGGCCGCCCCCCGCCTGCTGGAGGCCGGCTGCCGGGTGATCGACCTGGCGGCGGACTTCCGGCTGCGGGATCCGGCCCAGTGGGAGCGCTGGTACGGCCGCCCCCATGCCTGCCCGGCGCTGCTGGAGGAGGCCGTCTACGGGCTGCCGGAGCTCCACCGGGAGGCCATCCGCCGGGCCCGCCTGGTGGCCAATCCGGGCTGCTATCCCACCGCCGCCGCCCTGGCCCTCCTGCCGCTGCTGGAGGCGGGGGTGGTGGAGCCCGAGGGTCTGGTGGTCGATGCCAAGTCCGGCGTGAGCGGGGCGGGGCGCCAGGCCGCCCTGGCCACCCAGTACTGCGAGGTGGAGGGCAGCTTCAAGGCGTACGCCGCCGGCGGCCACCGGCACCTGCCGGAGATCACCCAGACCCTGGCGCAGGGGGCGGGCCGGCCGGTGGGGCTGACCTTCGTGCCGCACCTGGTGCCCATGGTGCGGGGGATCCACGCCACCTGCTACGCCCGGCTCCGGGAACCGGCGGCCGACCTTCAGGCCCTGCTGGAGGACCGCTACCGGGCCGAGCCCTTCGTGGACGTGCTCCCCCCCGGCTCCCATCCCGAGACCCGCTCGGTGCGGGGCACCAACCTTTGCCGCCTGGCGGTGCACCGCCCCCCGGGCGGCCACCTGGCGGTGGTGCTCGCGGTGATCGACAACCTGGTCAAGGGGGCGGCCGGGCAGGCGGTGCAGAACATGAACCTGCTCTTCGGCCTGGAGGAGACCCTGGGCCTGGAGGGGGCCGGGCCCCTCCCCTGAGCGGTGGCCGGCTCCCGCCCGCAGGGCGCCCGCCTGGAGGTGGTGGAGCGCCGCCCCTGGCGGCGCCGGCTGGGCGGTGCCCTGCTGCTGCTGGCCCTGGTGGGCGCCGGCTGGGGGCTGTTCGAGTACGGGCGCTGGCGGGCCGGCTTCGACAGCCTGGAGGCCACCCGCACCCGCGCCGTCCTGGCCGAGCGGGTGCTGGCCCTGGAGCGGGAGCGGGACCGCCTGCGCCAGCAGGTGGCCTATCTGGAGCAGGCCCGGGCGGTGGACCGCCGGGCCTATCGTCGGGTGGAGGCCGACTTGGTGGCCCTGCAGGACGAGCTGGCCGAGCTCAAGCAGGAGGTGGCCTTCTACCGGGGCATCGTGGCCCCCGGGGAGGCCCGGCAGGGGGTGCGGGTGCAGCGCCTGCGCCTGCGCCCCAGCGGCTCCCGGGCCTACGGCTGGGAGTTGGTGCTCTCCCAGCCCTTGGCCCGGAGGCGGCGGGTCTCGGGCTACGCCACCCTCCTGGTGCACGGGGTCCAGGCGGGGCGCCAGCGCACCCTGGGCCTGAGGGAGCTGCGCGCCGGCCGCAGCCGGATCCGCTTCCGGTTCCGCTACTTCCAGGCGGCCCAGGGCGAGCTGGTGCTGCCCGAGGGCTTCGCCCCCACCCGGGTGGTGGTCCGGGTGGACGTGCTCAAGCCCGAGGCCCGGCGCATCGAGCGGGTCTTCGCCTGGGAGGAGCTCCTCGGCTGAGCGTAGGGGAGGTGCGTATGTGGGGACGACGGCGGCGCAGGCTGGGCCGAGTGGACACCCTGCTGGGGCCGGGCACTCGGCTGGAGGGTGACCTGCACTTCCGCGGCGGGCTGCACGTGGCCGGGCGCATCCGCGGCAACGTGCGGGCCGAGGAGGGCAGGGAGGCGGCCCTGGTCCTGGCCCCCGGCGGGCGCATCGAAGGGGACGTGGAGGCGCCCCGGGTGCTCATCCAGGGCACCGTCACCGGGGAGGTGCGCTCCGGCGGCTGGGTGGAGCTGGCCCCCGGGGCCAAGGTGCACGGGGACATCTACTACCGGCACATCGAGATGGCCCTGGGGGCCGAGGTCAACGGCCGTCTGGTGCGCATCGACGCCCAGCCGGCCCCTTCCCTACCGGCCCCGGGGGCGGAGAGGGGACAGCAGGAAGTTGACCGTGCTGCTTGGAATACCCATAATCCTTCCAGGGATGAGCCATCAGACAGGTGAGCGTGCCATGGCCGAGAGCGCCAGCGTTCGAGAGTTCGAGGGCCAGGAGGAGGCCCCTCTGATCTTCACCGCGGCGGCCGCCCGCAAGGTACGGCAGCTCATCGAGGAGGAGGGCAACGACGCCCTCAAGCTGCGCGTGTTCATCACCGGGGGCGGCTGCTCCGGCTTCCAGTACGGCTTCACCTTCGACGAGCGCATCCAGGAGGGGGACACGGTGATCGAGAAGGAAGGCGTCACCCTCTTGGTGGATCCCATGAGCTTCCAGTACTTGGAGGGGGCGGAGATCGACTACACCGAGGGGCTGGAGGGCGAGCAGTTCGTCATCCGCAATCCCAACGCGGTCACCACCTGCGGCTGCGGCTCCTCCTTCTCTGTTTGAGCCGGGTGGGCACCACTCGCCGCGTTCTTTAGCCCGCCGCCTCCGCGCTGAGGAGGCGGCGGGACGCCGCGAGGGTTGGCAAGACGCCTAGGTTCTGCAGCTCCGTCAGGCCTGTCCAGAGGAAGTAGAGGGCCATCGCGAGCAACACCACCGCGCTGATGTTGAAGAAGAGCTTCAGCGGCAGACGGAGGCTGCCCCGGAACAGGGCCCAGCCCAGCACGACCAGCGCCGCCGCAGCTGCGGCCATGCCCCACCATAGGGGTGCCGTGCTCCCGCCGGTGGCGAGCTGCAGCCACAGGGCCTGGTAGAAGAGCACCGTCTCGAAGACCTCCCGATACACGGCCACGAAGGCCGCCAGCGCCAGGGCCCAAAGGGTGCGTCCGGACAGCGCCCCGTGGGCCTGCCCGTGCACAAAGGAATGCCAGCGGTGGGCGCGGGTGCGGGAGTGCATCCACAGGCCCACGTAGAGCAGCATGGCCCCTGCCGCCAAGGCGGTGACGGCCTCGGTCAGCTCCCGCTCGGCCCCGCTGAGCTCCACCACCTTGGTGGAGACTAACCAGGTCAGGGCGCCCAAGACCAAGGCTCCCAGCCAGCCCAGGTGGAAGTAAGGCAACGCGTCCCGCCGCCCGGTCTTGATGAGGGCCGCTAGCATGGCCGCCAGCAGGAGCAGGGCTTCCAACCCTTCTCGCAGCAGGATGACGAAAGAGGTCACGAAGCCCATGAACGGCGTCAGCTGCTTTTGCTCCAGTGTGGTCTTGGCCATGAGCAGGGCCTGGCGCGCCTCGTCGTAGCGGATGGCCACGTCCTGCGAGGACGCGGCGACGATGGCTTGACGATAGCGCAGCATGGCCTTCTCCGTACGCTGCACCAGGTCCGGGTCCAAGGCCGCCAGGCTGGGTTCGGCGAGCTCGAGGCCGTCCAGGTAGGCCGAGAGGGCTCGGTCGTAGGCCAGCTGCTGCTCGCCTTGGCGGTACAGGGCCAAGCTCTCCTCCAGGCGCTGGAGGGCCACGTCGATGGGCCGGCTTCCGGTGGCCAGCGCCTCGGGGTGTGCCCGCAGGTAGGCCAGTACCGCCACCCCCTCGGCACCCATCTCGCGCTCGGCCTGCTGGGGCTCCAGCCGGGTGAGCTGGCCCAGGGTGTTGATGAGCTGGCTGCCCCGGCCCTCCCGCCACAGGGCCTCCCCCTGGCGCCGCTCTTCCTCAGTGAAGGCCAGCGCCCCCACGTGGAAAGCGAGGGCCCAGCGGTCCTCCTCCGACAGCGTGCCGGCGAAGCCCCTCATGGCCGTGCCCGAGACGCCCAAGGTGATGGTGGAATACAGGCTGAAGAGGCTGCGCTGCCAGGCCCGCTCCCGGTCGTGGAAGTCCACCGGCGGGGGGTCGAGCTCCTGGGCCTTGGGCCCGTTGCCGCGCCCCTCCGGGCCGTGACAGGCCTGGCAGTGCTCTTGGTACAGCGCTGCCCCCCGGGTCAGGTCCGGCGGGGAGCGGGGAGCTGTGGGCACGCCGTAGGCGGCCACGATGCGCTCCCGCATGGCCCGGGTGAGGCGGGTCACCTCGGCGCCCGGGCGCTTGGCCGCCACCGCCTCGCGCAAGGCGCGGGCCTGCTCCAGCAGCACCCGACGTTCGGGACGATCGGGCAACCCCTCCAGCAGCGCGATCACATGCGCCGCGAACTCCAGCTGCTCATCGTACTCCGCCGGGTTCACCACCTCCCCGCCGGCGACGGTGAGAGGATAGTCCACGCCGATGTAATCGAGGATGTGGAGCAGGCGCGGGGCCACGTCCTCTGGCGCAGGAGGGGTCGAGGCTGGCGCCGGCAGGGCGAGGGCGGCCGCCAGCAGGCCGAGGAGCAGCAGGGAAGCGCCCCGGGTCGGCCCGGGGCGCGAGGGGCGAGACATCGTTCTCATGGACGGACCTGAAGCTGCCCGGAATATAAATGATAATGATTGTATTTTATGTCGTGACCGAGGGCTACGCAAGGGGGGTGGGGAAGCCGCAGCGGCCAGGGTGCAGCGTGCCCAGGATCACTGGCCGGCGGGCCCCGGTGACGGCGCGCAGGTCCACCGCCCGCCCCGCCAGGGCTTCCCGGGCCAGCCAGGCGAAGAGCAGAGCCTCCACCCAAGGAGCCGGCAGGCCTGCAACGTCTGTGGGGGCCACTCGGCGCCCTGGCAGGCGGGCAGCCAAGCGGCGCATGAGCTCAGCGTTGGCCGCACCGCCGCCGCAGACCAGCACCTCCTCCGCCGCCGGGGCGTGTCGTTCCACGGCCGCCGCCGCCGTGACCGCGGTGAGTTCACAAAGGGTGGCCTGCACGTCTTGGGGCGCGAGCCCCGGCTCCAGGCCCTTTAGGGCACGCTCCAGCCAAGGCATCCCGAAGTGCTCCGGCCCCGTGCTCTTGGGCGGTGGCTGGGAGAAGTAGGGATCGGCTAGCAGCCGCTCCAGGAGGCCCGGGTGCACCTGCCCCGCGGCGGCCCAGCGTCCGCCCTCGTCCCAGGGCCGCCCCAGATGCCGCCGGGCCCAGGCATCCAGCAGGGTGTTGCCCGGGCCGATGTCGAAGCCGGCCACGGGAGCCCGAGGGTCCGCCGGAAGCACCGTCAGGTTGGCGATGCCTCCCAGGTTGAGCACCGCCCGGGCACGGCCCGGGGCACGCAAGCAAGCCGCATGGAAGGCGGGGGCGAGCGGTGCCCCCTGCCCCCCGGCGGCCAGGTCCCGGCGACGGAAGTCGGCCACCACGGGGATGCCGGTGCGCTCGGCCAGCACCGCAGGGTCACCGATCTGCACGCTGGCTTGTCCGGGAAGGTGCCGAACGGTCTGGCCGTGGCTGCCGATGGCCGCTACCGCCTCTGGCGCGAGCCTCGCCTCCTCCAACAGGGCCAGGGCTGCCTCGGCCAGCAGCTCGCCCAAGGCCCGGTCCGCCCGCGCCAGGCGCTCCAGCTCCTGCTCGGTGCCCTCCGCCAGGGCGCGCAGCTCGCCCCGCAACGTCTCGGGGATGGGGTGGGCGCGGGCGGCCACCAGCTCCGTCCGCCCTGTCTCGAAACGGGCCAGGGCGGCGTCCACCGCATCCAGGCTGGTGCCGGAGAGCAGCCCCAGGAACAGGGGTGTCCCGCTGGCCATGAGGTCGGCCTCAGGGGCCGCGCTCGGCGGCCGCCAGCCGTGTGGCGGCAATGCGCTCCAGCCGCGCCAGCAGGGGGCGGGTCTTCGCCAAGAAGTCAGCGCGGTGGTGAGGATCGATGGGACGGGCAGGAGGCAGGGGCACCTTCAGGGGATCCCGGTGCCTCCCGTCCACCCGGAACTCATAGTGCAGGTGCGGTCCCGTGGCCAGCCCCGAGCTGCCCACGTAGCCGATGACCTGGCCCTGCCGCACTAGGCTGCCGCGGCGCAGCCCCCGGGCGAAGCGGGCCAGATGCCCGTAGAGGGTGGTGTAGCGGGTGCCGTGCTGCAGGATCACCGCGCGCCCATAGCCCCCCTTCCAGCCCAGAAAGGCCACCTTTCCGTCGCCGGCGGCCTTCACCGGCGTGCCGCGGGGCGCCGCATAGTCCACTCCACGGTGGGCGCGGATGCGGTGGAGGATGGGATGGTAGCGGCCCAGAGAGAAGCGCGAGGAGATGCGGGTGAAGGCCACCGGTGTGCGCAGGAAAGCCCGACGCAGGCTGCGCCCCTCAGGGGTGTAGTAGTCGGCCCGCCCGTCGGGGCCGGTGTAGCGCACCGCCCGGTGGCGCCGGCCCCGGTTCACGAACTCCGCCGCCAGGATGGCCCCGTCCCTGAGCTTCTCCCCGTCCAAGTAGAGCTCCTCGTAGAGGACCGCGAAGCGGTCCCCCTCGCGGATGTCCCGCAGGAAGTCGATGTCCCAGCCGAAGATGCCGGCCAGCTCCATGGTGAGGCGATCGGAGAGGCCGGCCCGCTGGGCGGAGAGGAACAGCGAGTCCCGAATCTCTCCGGCGGCGAAGGCCTGCCGTCGCTCCACCGGTCGTTCCCGCTCCTGCACCCGATAGCCGTCCCCCACCCGGCGGGCCTCCAGCACATGCAGGGGGTCCGGGTAGTAGCGTAGCCCCAGCAGCTCGCCCTCGGGGCCCTGCAGCACCTCGATGCGCTGGCCGGGAAGGATACGATGCAGGCGCTTGGCCAGCCGGCGGTCCGCCTCCAGCAGGGTCAGGAGCTGGCGGTCGCTTAGGCCCAAGCGCTGGAAGATGCTCGAGAGGCTGTCCCCAGGGCGCACCGTGGCCTCTATCCAGCGAGGTGGCTGAGCCGGCTTAGGCTCCGGTGTCGGGGCCGGAGTTCGGGTACGGGACGGTGGCTCCCGCGTTGGCGAGGCGGGGGACGGCCCCGCCTCCGTCGCTGCTGCCACTGGGTCCACCGGGCGGGTGGCTGCGGGAGAGGCCAGGGGGATGGGGACTTCCTTGGGAAGGGTTTCGGCGTGGCGGGGGTCCCGCCATGTCAGGCCTGTAGCCAGGAGGGCTCCCCCGACAGCCAGCCAGAACCAAGTTCTCGGGTGTCCTAGCCTTTGCAGGGAAGGGCCTTGTGGGCGCCGAGGGCGCTGCAGCACAGCTTGTGGAGGGCGGGGGCGGCGCATCCGGGGAACTCCCGAAGTGGATAACGGCCTAAATTAGTAGGGCTGGCCGTGCGGCGTCAACGCAGGCCGGCGGGCTTGGCCTGCGCCAGGTCCCGCGCTTCCTAGCTATTCCATCCATATTTCGGAAGCGCGTTCTACCCCTTAGGCTTGTCGGCCCGCCACCCCAGCCCTTGAAGAAGGTCCGGACAGCTTGGGGGGCAGGGGTCTTGACCTCTGCGCGACGTCCCCCTAAAATAGGCCAATTCTAGTTTGCGCCGCCTGGAAGAGGATTCCCATTTCTCCTAGGCGGGCGATGGGGGGTTGACAGGGCGCGCCTTAGGCGTAAAATAGCTGGCCCTGTCGGAGATGCCGGGGTATTCCCCCGGGCCTTTCCCAGCTCTTTAACAAGCGAGAGAGCCAAGCAATTTGTGTGGGCGCTCGCGTCGCGGCCGGAGCCAGCTCCAAGCATGGCCCGGCGCGGCAAGCGTCGCGCCGGGAGCAAGCTTGGCCGCCTCGGCGGCCATCGATCTTGCAACTGAAGAGTTTGATCCTGGCTCAGATTGAACGCTGGCGGCATGCCTAACACATGCAAGTCGAGCGGCAGCGGCAGGGAGGATCCCTTCGGGGTGAATCCCTGGTCCGGCGAGCGGCGGACGGGTGAGTAATGCATGGGAATCTACCCATCGGTGGGGGATAACCTGGGGAAACTCAGGCTAATACCGCATACGCTCCCTGGCCGGGAGGCCTGGGAGGAAAGCGGGGGACCTCCTCGGAGGCCTCGCGCCGATGGATGAGCCCATGTCCGATTAGCTAGTTGGTGGGGTAATGGCCTACCAAGGCGACGATCGGTAGCTGGTCTGAGAGGACGATCAGCCACACTGGGACTGAGACACGGCCCAGACTCCTACGGGAGGCAGCAGTGGGGAATCTTGGACAATGGGCGAAAGCCTGATCCAGCAATGCCGCGTGGGTGAAGAAGGCCTTCGGGTTGTAAAGCCCTTTCGGCGGGGAAGAAAAGCCTGGGGCTAATACCCCCGGGTCTTGACGTTACCCGCAGAAGAAGCACCGGCTAACTCTGTGCCAGCAGCCGCGGTAATACAGAGGGTGCGAGCGTTAATCGGAATTACTGGGCGTAAAGCGCGCGTAGGCGGCTCGGCAAGTCGGGTGTGAAATCCCCGGGCTCAACCTGGGAACTGCATCCGAGACTGCCGGGCTAGAGTGTGGTAGAGGGAAGCGGAATTCCGCATGTAGCGGTGAAATGCGTAGATATGCGGAGGAACACCAGTGGCGAAGGCGGCTTCCTGGACCAACAC
>WFXX01000161.1 GCA_015490395.1 Gammaproteobacteria bacterium
AGGAGGTGGACGTCAACGTGCACCCGGCCAAGCACGAGGTGCGCTTCCGCCAGGCCCGCCTGGTGCACGACTTCGTGGCCGCGGCGGTGGGCCGGGCCCTGGAGGCCTCGGGCCCGGCCCGGTAGGCCGCGGTGCCAGCGTCCGGGGAGCCGGCGGAGGGGCGGGTCAGGGACGGAGAGGCGGCCTCCCGGGCCGGGCCCGAGGCCTCCAGGGCCCGGCCCACCGCCGCGGCCACGAAGTCGTGCACCAGGCGGGCCTGGCGGAAGCGCACCTCGTGCTTGGCCGGGTGCACGTTGACGTCCACCTCCTCCGGGGGCAGCTCCAGGAAGAGCACATAGGCCGGGTGGCGGCCGTGATAGAGCACGTCCTGGTAGGCCCGGCGCACCGCATGGCCCAGGAGCCGGTCGCGCACCATGCGCCCGTTGACGTAGAGGTACTGCTGGTCGGGCTGGCTCCGGGAGGCGGTGGGCAGGCCGATCCAGCCCCGCAGGCGCAGGGGACCCCGCTCCTCCTCCAGGACCAGGGCCTGCTCCACGAAGGGCCGGCCCAGGAGGGCGGCCACCCGCCCCTCCCGCTCGGCCTCGGTGGCCGCCGCGGGCAGCCGCCGCAGCTCCCGGCCCTGGTGCACCATCCGGAAGGCCACGTCGAAGCGGGCCAGGGCGATGCGGCGCAGGGTCTCGTCCAGATGCCCCAGCTCGGTCCGGGGCGCGCGCAGGAACTTGCGCCGGGCGGGGGTGTTGAAGAACAGCTCCCGCACCTCCACGGTGGTGCCGGGGGGATGGGGAGCCGGCGCCGGCTCCCCCGGCGGGCCGCCCTCGGCGCTCACCTGCCAGCCCATGGCCTCGCCCGCGGGGCGGGAGATCAGGCGCAGCCGAGAGACGGCGGCGATGCTGGGCAGGGCCTCGCCCCGGAAGCCCAGGCTGCGCACCCGCTCCAGGTCCTCCAGGGAGCGGATCTTGCTGGTGGCGTGCCGGTGCAGGGCCAGGGCCAGGTCCTCGCGGGCGATACCGCGGCCGTCGTCCCGCACCCGCAGCAGCCGCACGCCCCCCTCCTCGGCCTCCACCAGGACGCTGCGGGCCCCGGCGTCCAGGCTGTTCTCCACCAGCTCCTTGAGCACCGAGGCGGGGCGCTCCACCACCTCGCCGGCGGCGATCTGCTCGGCCAGGCCGGGAGGCAGGAGGCGGATGCGGTCAGGTGGCTCCATGGCGCGGGCGGGAGTATAGCCCGCCCCGCCCGGCGGCGCTCAGCCGTCGCCCGGGGGGATGAGCAGCACCTGGCCCACGCGCAGCAGGTCCCCACGCAAGCGGTTGGCCGCGCGCAGGCGCTCCACGCTCACCCCGAAGCGGGCGGCGATGCCCGAGAGGGTCTCGCCCCGGGCCACCTGATGAGCCTGCGGCCTGCGTTGCGCCAACAAGGTGCCCGGCGGCGGGTTGCGGAAGAAGAAGTCGCGGATGCCCCCGAAGATGGCCTCGGCCAGGCGGCGCTGATAGGCGGGATCCTTCAGCCGACGCTCCTCCCGGGGGTTGGAGATGAAGCCGGTCTCCACCAGCATGGAGGGCACGTCCGGGGACTTGAGCACCACGAAGGAGGCCTGCTCCACCCGGGGCCGGTGCACCCGGCCCACCGAGCGCAGGCGGCGCAGCACCAGCTCCGCGGCCTCCAGGCTGGCCTCCAAGGTGGCGGTCTGGGACAGGTCCAGGAGCACGGTGCGCAGCACCTCGTCCTTGTCCTCCAGGCTCACCCCACCCACCAGGTCCGAGGCATTCTCCGAGGCCGCCAGCCAGCGCGCGGCCTCGGAGCTGGCCCCCTGCAGGGAGAGCACGTAGACCGAGGCCCCCCGAGCCCGGGGGTCGCGGAAGGCGTCGGCATGGATGGAGACGAAGAGATCGGCCCGGGCCCGTCGGGCCTTGGCCATGCGCTCCCGCAGGGGGACGTAGTAGTCGCCGTCGCGGATGAGCACCGCCCGCATGCCGGGCTCGCGGTCCACCCGCCGCGCCAGCCGGCGGGCGATGGCCAGCACCACGTCCTTCTCGTAGGTGCCCCGATAGCCCTTGGCCCCCGGGTCCTCGCCCCCGTGGCCGGCATCCACCGCCACCACCACCTCCCGGGGGCGGTCCGGCCGGCCGGCGGCCGGCGCCGGCCGGGCCTCGGGGCGCGGGCGCTCCAGGTCCACCACCAGGCGATAGCCGTAATCGCCGCTGGGCGGCAGCAAAAAGGCCTTGGGGCGGGCCTCGGCGGCCAGATCCAGCACCACCCGCAGCCCGCCGCCCCGGGGGGCGGCCCGCAGGGCCTTTAGCGCGCCTCCCCGGTAACGCCGCCGCAGGAGCTGCTCCGACAAGGGCCGCACCCCCTGGAGGTCCACCACCACCCGGGGTGGACGCTCCAGGGTGAAGATCCGGTAGCGGGCTCGGGCGGTGAGATCCAGTACCACCCGGGTAGCCGAGGGGCCGCTCCAGAGCCGCACGTCCTGCACGCGCGGGCCCTGAGCGGAGGCGGCCACCGCCACTTGGCCTCCCAAGGCCGCCATCGCTCCCACGGCCAGCGCGATCCCCAGGGCCATCCAAGCCCCCGGTGCCCCGCTCAGCGCCCGGCTCACCGTCACCCCTCCTGACGTCTTCCCGTCACGGGCCTGCCCTGGACCAAGGCATATAGACGAGCCTCCGAAGCCTAGCAAGAACGGGACCCATCCCGGCCCGCCTCCCCGCCGCGCCCCCGCCGCGAGGAGGCGGGGTCCAGGCGCCCCAGGGCCTCGGTGCCCCGAGCGGTCTGGGCCTCCAGGCGCGCTCGGCGCCGCCCCGGGCTGCCGTCGTGGCTCAAGGCTAGCACCAGGTCCGCCGGCGGGACCGACTCCCCGCCCCGCTCCGGCCACTCCACCAGGAGCAGGCCAGGGACGGCCAGCAGGTCCCGAATCCCCAGCATCTCCAGCTCGCCGGGATCGACCAGGCGGTAAAGATCCAGATGCCAGGCCCGCCATCCCTCCCCTTCGTAACCCTCCACCAGGGTGTAGGTGGGACTGCGCACCGGGCCCCGATGGCCCAGGGCCGCCAACCAGGCCCGGGCCAGGGTGGTCTTGCCCGCGCCCAGATCGCCCCGCAGGTGCACCACGAAGGGCGCCCGAGCGGCGAAGGGGGCCACCGCCCGGGCCAGGGCAGCCCCTAGGCGGGCAGTTTCCTCCTCACTCCCCAGGCGCAGCTCCAGGAGGCCTTTCCCGGTCCCGGTCATCGCCAAGGCTCCGGGTTCAGGAGGGGCCGCAGCCGAGGCAACAGGTCCGAGGCCAGCAGCCCCCGCTCGCCTCCTTCCTCCGCGGCCAGATCGCCGGCCCGGGCGTGGGCCCACACCCCGGCGGCGGCGGCCTGCCAGGCCTCCAGCCCTTGGGCTTGGAGGCCGGCAATCAACCCGGTGAGCAGGTCCCCCATCCCCCCGCTGGCCATGCCCGGATTGCCGGCGTCGCAAACCCAGGTCCCCTCCGGGCCTTGCACCAGGGTGCCGGCCCCCTTGAGCACCGCCACGCCCCCGTAGCGCTCCGCGAGGGCCTCCGCCGCCTGGAAGCGCGCCGCCTGCACCGCCGCCGGCCCCTCCAGACCCAGCAGCCGGGCCGCCTCCCCGGGATGCGGGGTGAGCACCCAGCCCCCGCGGCGCACGGGCTGGCCCGCCAGCAGGTTCAGGGCGTCGGCATCCAGCACCAGGGGCAGCTCGCTCTCCAGCACCCGGTCCAGAAGGGATCTGGCCCAGGGATCACGGCCCAGGCCCGGGCCAGCGGCCACCACGGTGGCCCGCTCCAGGAGGGGCCCCAGGGCGGCGGGGCCCTCCACCGGGTGGACCATGAGCTCGGGCCGGCGGGCCGCCAGCCCCGCGGCCTGGGCCGGGTGCACGGCCAGGCTCACCAGGCCCGCGCCGGCCCGGGCCGCGGCCTCGCCGGCCAAGCAGGCCGCCCCCACCATCCCGGGGGCCCCGCCCACCACCAGCACGTGGCCGAAGCGGCCCTTGTGGGCCGACCGGGGCCGCCGGGGCAGCCAGCGCGCCACGGCGGCGGCGGTGAGGCGCCGGGCCGCCGGGGGCACCTCCCGGTAGGCCTGCTCCGGCACCCCCAGCCCGTCGAAGCGCAGCTCCCCCACGTGGTCGGGGGCCTCCCCGGTGAGGAGCCCCCGCTTCAGGCCCACGAAGCTCACCGTGAGCGCCGCCCGCACCGCCTCGCCCAGAGCCCGGCCCTGGTCGGCGTCCAGCCCGGAAGGCACGTCCACGGCCACCACGGGGGCGCCGCAGCCGTTGAGCCAGGCGATGGCCCGGGCCGCCTCCCCTTCGGGGGCGCGGTCCAGGCCGGTGCCGAAGAGGGCGTCCACGGCCAGCTGCGCCCGCAGCCCGGGCGGCGGCGGGCCCACCTCCTCCCGCAGCCCGGCCTCGCGCATCAGGCGGTGATGGTGCAGGGCCGCCCCCCGCAGCCGGGCCGGATCCCCCAGCAGGTGCACCCGCACCCCGAATCCGGCCCGATGGGCCAGGCGGGCCACCACGAGGCCGTCGCCCCCGTTGTTGCCCGGGCCCGCCACCACCACCCAGTGCCGGGCGTCGGGCCAGCGCCGGCGGGCGGCCTCGAAGACCGCGCGCCCGGCCCGCTCCATGAGCCGCTCCCCCGGCAGCCCACAGGCCTCCATGGCCAGGCGGTCCAGGGTCCGCACCTGGTGGGGCCGGTAGAGCGCCTCGGGCAGGACCTGCATGCGAGCCTCCGGGAGCCACCCCCCTCGCCAGCCGGGGCGGGGCCTATCATAGTCCCCATGGAAAAGGGGCCGGAAGGGCGGGGCCCGGACCTGGAGGCGCTGGCCCGACGGATCAAGGGCTGGGCCCGGGAGCTGGGCTTCCAGCGGGTGGGGATCGCCGGGGTGGACCTGGAGGAGCCCTACGGGCGGCGCCTGCGCCAGTGGCTGGCCGAGGGCCGCCACGGGGAGATGGCCTGGATGGCCCGCCACGGCAGCCGGCGCTGGCGGCCGGCCGAGCTGGTGCCGGGCACGGTGCGGGTGATCAGCGTGGCCATGGACTACTGGCCCGCCGCCGCGCGCGAGCCCTGGTCCGTGCTGCGAGACCCGGCCCTGGGCTACGTCTCCCGCTATGCCCTGGGCCGGGACTACCACAAGGTGCTGCGGGGCCGGCTGCGGCGGCTGGCGGCACGCATCCAGGAGGCGGTGGGGCCCTTCGGGCACCGGGTCTTCGTGGACAGCGGCCCGGTGCTGGAGAAGCCCCTGGCCGAGCAGGCGGGGCTGGGCTGGATCGGCAAGCACACCAACCTCATCCACCGCCGCGCCGGCTCCTGGTGCTTCCTGGGCGAGCTCCTGGTGGATCTGCCCTTGCCGGTGGACCGCCCCGCCACCGGCCACTGCGGCAGCTGCACCGCCTGCATCGCCGCCTGCCCCACCGGGGCCATCGTGGCCCCTTACCAGCTGGATGCGCGGCTGTGCATCAGCTATCTGACCATCGAGCATCCAGGCCCCATCCCCGAGCCCCTGCGCCCTCACCTGGGCAACCGGATCTACGGCTGCGACGACTGCCAGCTGGTCTGCCCGTGGAACAAGTTCGCCCGACCCACCCCGGTGGCCGACTTCCTGCCGCGGCACGGGCTGGACGCGCCCCACCTCGCCGAGCTCCTGGACTGGGACGAGGCCACCTTCCTGCGCCGCACCGAGGGCATGGCCCTGCGCCGGCTGGGCCACGAGCGCTGGCTGCGCAACGTGGCCGTGGCCTTGGGCAACGCCCCGCCCTCGCCCAGGGCCCGGGAGGCCCTGGGCCGCCGCTTGACCCACCCCAGCGCCTTGGTGCGCGAGCACGTGCACTGGGCCTTGGCCCGCCAGGCGGACCGCCTCAGCGGCGCGGCGCGATCCTCAGGAAATGCTCCCGGTAGTGCCGCAGCTCGTTGATGGAGTCGAAGACGTCGTCCAGGGCCAGATGCCGGCCCTGCTTGCGGAAACCCTCGTAGACCTCCGGGTTCCAGCGCCGCGCCAGCTCCTTGATGGTGCTGACGTCCAGGTTGCGGTAGTGGAAGTAGCGCTCCAGCTCCGGCATGCACCTGGCGAGGAAGCGCCGGTCCTGGCAGATGCTGTTGCCGCACATGGGCGAGGCCCCGGGCGGGACGTAGCGCTTGATGAAGGAGAGGGTGAGGCGCTCGGCCTCGCGCTCGGTGATGCGGCTCCGGCGCACCCGCTCCAGGAGCCCGGAGGCGGTGTGCTGCTCCCGGTTCCACGCGTCCATGCGGTTGAGGACCTTCTCCTCCTGATGGATGGCCAGGACCGGGCCCTCGGCGATGATGTTGAGGTCGCTATCCGTCACGACGGTGGCGATCTCGATGATATAATCGTTGTTGGTGTCCAGCCCGGTCATCTCCAAGTCGATCCAGACCAGGTTGCGTGGATCCGGCCCTTCCATCGCCCGACCTCTGCAGCGTCGCTGAGACGAGTGGCCGCATTGTAGCAAGCGGCGCTGCGCGGCGGCTCCGCGGCTAAGCGGGCATGCATCCCCTCACCGCCCTCTTCCTCCTGGCCCTGGCGGCCGCGGTGGGGCTGCGCCTTTATCTCGCCTTCCGGCAGGGACGGCGCCTGAGGGCCGGGCGGGATCGGGTGCCGGAGCCCTTCCGCGCCTGGGTAGCAGAGGGGGTCCACCGCTTCGCCGTGGACTACGCCCTGGCCCGGCTGCGGCTGGAGGCGGCGGAGACCCTCTGGACGGCCCTGCTGGCCTGGGGCTGGACCCTGGGCGGGGGCATCGAGCTGCTCACCGGGGCCTGGCGGGCCACCGGCCTAGACCCCTTGGTGGCGGGCACCGGGGCCCTGGTGAGCGCCCTGCTCCTGGGGGGGGTGCTGGAGCTGCCGCTGGCGGCCTGGCGCACCTTCGGCGTGGAGCGCCGTTTCGGCTTCAACCGCACTAGCCCGGGCCTGTTCCTGGCCGATGCCCTGCGTGAGGCGGCCCTGGTCCTACTGCTGGGCACGCCCCTGGCCGCCGCCCTCCTGGCCCTGCTCCGCGGCGCCGGGGAGGCATGGTGGCTGATGGGCTGGTTGCTGTGGAGCGCTTTCACCCTGCTGCTGGCCTGGGCTTGGCCGGCCCTCATCGCCCCCTGGTTCCACCGCTTCACGCCGCTGCCCTCGGGGGAGCTGCGCCGGCGCCTGGAGGCGCTGCTGGCCCGCTGCGGCTTCCGGGCCGAGGGGCTCTACGTCAGCGACGCCTCCCGGCGCTCCGCCCATGGCAACGCCTATCTCGTCGGGCTGGGCCAGCAGCGGCGCATCGTGCTCTACGACACGCTGTTGGAGACCCTGGCCCCCGAGGAGGTGGAGGCGGTGCTGGCCCACGAGCTGGGGCACCACGCCCTGGGCCACGTCCGTCGCCGCCTGGCCCTGGGCCTGGCCCTCAGCCTGGGGGCCTTCGCCGTCCTAGGGTGGTTGGCCGAGCAGCCCTGGTTCCATGGGGCGCTGGGGGTGGCCACCCCCTCCCCGGAGGCCACCCTGCTGCTGTTCCTGCAGGCCGGGTGGCCCTTTGCGGCGCTGGCGCGACCCATGGCGGCCGCCTGGGCCCGGCGGCAGGAGCTGGAGGCCGACGCCTTCGCCGCCTCCCTGGTCCCGCCCCAGCACCTGGCCGAGGCCCTCATGAAGCTCTACGTGGCCAACGGCGAGCCGGTGGTGCGTGACCCCCTGTACGCCGCCTATCACGACAGCCATCCCGCCGCTGCAGAGCGGGTAGCCCGTCTCCTGGCCCGGGGGCGCCCCGAGCCGGCGGGCATCTGAGGCGAGATGCCCGTGGCCGCCCATCCCGGCCTGGTGGTGAGCCGCTCCAGCCAGCACGTGCTGGTGGAGACCCCTGAGGGGCGGGTGCTGCGCTGCACCTTGCGCCGCAGGGTGCCTCCGGTGGTCTGCGGGGATCGGGTGCGCTGGGAGCCCGCGGGGACGGGGACCGGCGTGGTGGTGGCCCGCGAGCCTCGCCGCACCGTGCTCGTGCGCCCGGACCACCGGGGCCGGCCCCGGGAGGTGGCCGCCAACGTGGATCGCTTGGTGCTGGTCTCGTCCCCCCGGGGGCCTGGCTACCCGGCTTCCGATCCCCTGCCCGACCTAGAGCTGCTGGACCGCTACCTGGTGGCGGCGGAGCTCAGCGGCATCCGACCCCTGGTGGTGCTCAACAAGGCGGACCTGCTGGATGCGGCGGGCCGGGCGGCCG
>WFXX01000162.1 GCA_015490395.1 Gammaproteobacteria bacterium
GAGCTGGGGCGCCCCTCAGGCGGCCTCCGGCCGCCCCCGGTAGGCGGCCAGCACCTCCCGCAGGGCCTGGGGATCGTAGTCGGCGGTGACCACCGCCTCGCCCAGGCGGCGCAGCAGCACCAGGCGCAGGCGCCCGCCGGCAGCCTTCTTGTCCCCGGCCATGAGCGCGAGCATGCCCTCGGGATCGAGCTCGGCGGGGCCCCGCACGGGGAGGCCGGCCCGCCGCAGCAGGGCCTCCACCCGGGCCACCTCCTCCTCCCGGAGCCAGCCCCGGCGGGCCGAGAGGGCGGCGGCCATGACCATCCCGGCGGCCACCGCCTCGCCGTGCAGCCAGCGCCCGTAGCCCAGGCCGGCCTCGATGGCGTGGCCGAAGGTGTGCCCCAGGTTGAGGATGGCGCGCAGGCCTGCCTCGCGCTCATCGGCGGCCACCACGTCGGCCTTGATCCGGCAGGAGCGCAGCACTGCCTCGGCTAGGTCTTCCTCCCTCAGGACGAGGAGCCCCTCTAGGCGCCGCTCCAGCCAGTCCAGGAAGGCGGCGTCCCGGATCAGGCCGTACTTGATCACCTCGGCCAGGCCTGAGCGTAGCTGCCGGGGCTCCAGGGTGCGCAGGACCGCCATGTCGGCTACCACGCAACGGGGCTGGTGGAAGGCGCCGATCATGTTCTTGCCCAGGGGGTGGTTGACCCCCGTCTTGCCTCCCACGGAAGAGTCCACCTGGGCCAGGAGGGTGGTGGGCAGCTGCACGAAGTCCACCCCCCGCTGGTAGCAGGCGGCGGCGAAGCCGGTCAGGTCCCCCACCACCCCGCCTCCCAGGGCCACCAGGGTGCAGCGGCGGTCGAAGCGCCGCGCCAGCAGCTCGTCCCAGATGCGCTGGGCGGTGGCCAGGGTCTTGTGGGCCTCGCCCTCGGGGAGCACCAGCTCGGCCACCTCCAGCCCCTCCAGCATGGCTCGGGCCCGCTCCAGGTAGAGGGGCCCCACCCGCTCGTCGGTGACGATGAGGGCCTGGTGGCCGCGCAGGTGGGGGCGCAGCAGCCCCGGATCGCCCAGCAGATCGGCCCCGACGTGAATGGGATAGCTGCGCTCGCCCAGCTCGACGGTGAGGGTGCGGAGGAGGGATGGCATCTCGCTGCTTCCGGTCGGGGCGCAACCCTCGGGGGCAGTTCCGAGGCCGGCGTCCGGTTCGGGGTTGGCCGCCCTAGGGGCCGGCAGCTTACACTGTGGCACCCGGGAGCCCCCGGGATCAAGGCGGCCCGGGGTGGAGGGAAGGGGGAGCGTCATGAGCAAGGCGTGGTGGACGGCGGCTGGCCTGGCTCTGCTGGCCGGCTGCGCGACGGCCCCGCCGTCGGTCTCCCCGGTACCCGCGGAGTCCCCGGGGGGGAGCGGGGAGATGTCGGCCGAGCCCCGGGCCCTGGCGGTGGGCGAGTGGCTCCAGGACCACCGTCGGGCGGTCTACGACCGGCAGGCGGGCACCTACGACCTCTACGTGGGCGGGGTCCTCTGGGCCAAGTGGCACCCCTGGCGGCGGGAGCTGCGCATCCTGCCCCTGGCCCCGGGGGAGCGCGGGGAGGGCGCGGACTGGTCGGCGGCCTGCCGCTGGGGACCGGCGGGGCGTCTAACGGGGCCCGAGGCCGGGACGGAGCACTGCCGGGCCCTGCTGGACGATGTGGCTCGCCGGCTGGCCCGCTCTCCCTGAGCCCGCCGCCCCCGGCGGGAACTCAAGGGCCGGCCCGGTGTCTAGAAGGGGAGGCCCGAGGCCCTTCCCCGACCGCGTCGGGGCCAGCGGCCGGCCGCGGCCGACGTGCTTTCCCCTGTTGGCTTCTCTCCCTTCCTGTGCAAGGGCCGGCGCCGCGAGGCGCCGGCCCCCTTCTTGTGGGTGCGTTGGCGCGCGCCGCCTGCTCAGAGGTGCCGGAACCCCTCACGTAAGTGACGCATTCCCTCGCGGGCGTGGCGCAAGGCCATGCGCCCCTCGCCCCGCCCGGCCAGGTCCACGGCCTCCTCCAGGTGCCTCACCCCTTCTTCGGTGTGGTCGATGAACTCCTTGACGTGGCGGTTGCGGGTCTGCTGGAAGTCCTCCCGGGCATGCTGAATGGCCTCCTCAGCGTGGCGCACCGCCTCGCGGGCGTGCATGGCGATGCCTTGGGGGTCACCCGACCCGGCCTCCAGCGCCTCCTCGCCGTGCTGGATGGCCACCCGGGCGTGCTTGGCCGCCTCCTGGGCGTGAGGGCCGGCCACAGCGGCGGCGCTCCCGAGGACGCCGGCGGCCAGGAGGGCCGCCAGCAGCAGGGCCCCGAGGCCCCGGGCCCGGGGCGCGCCGCGAAGCAGGGCGTGGGGATTGAGGGCATGGGACGGCATGGCGCTCTCCTCCTTGGCTGCGATCCCTGAGATCCTTGAGATACGGTCCCGGCGGAAGACCTAGCCGGTGATTCAAGAATAGGCCGCTGGCAGGAGCAGCGCCAGAGGCGGTGGCCTCAGGTAGGCCCCTCGTCCAGCAGGGAGGCCAGCCAGCGGGCTGCCTCGGCGGCCTCCCAGCCCTTGCGCCGGGCGTAGTCCTCCAGCTGGTCGCGGCCGATGCGGCCCACGGCGAAGTACCGGGCCTCGGGGTGGGCGAAGTACCAGCCGCTCACCGCCGAGGGGGGCCACATGGCGTAGGACTCGGTGAGGCGGATGCCGGCCCGCTCCTCCACCTGGAGCAGCCGCCAGAGGGTGGCCTTCTCGGTGTGGTCGGGGCAGGCCGGGTAGCCCGGGGCGGGGCGGATGCCCCGGTAGCGCTCGGCGACGAGGGCCTCGTTGTCCAGGTCCTCGTCGGGGGCGTAGCCCCAGAGCGCCATGCGCACCCGCTGGTGGAGGCGCTCGGCGAAGGCCTCGGCCAGGCGGTCGGCCAGGGCCTTGAGGAGGATGGCCCGGAAGTCGTCGTGGGCCTCCTCGAAGGCCCGGGCCCGCTCCTCGGCCCCGTGGATGGCCACGGCGAAGGCTCCCATCCAGTCGGCCAGGCCCGTCTCCCGGGGAGCCACGTAGTCGGCCAGGCAGCGCTGGGGCCGGTCGGCGGGCTTGGGCGCCTGCTGGCGCAGGAAGTGCAGCACGGCCAGGCGCTCCCGGCGGTCCTCGCCGGCGTAGAGCGCCACGTCGTCGCCCACGGCGTTGGCCGGGAATAGGCCCACCACCCCCCGGGGCCGGAGCCAGCCCTCGGCCACGATTCGCTCCAACATCTGCCGGGCCTCGGCCAGGAGGCGCCGGGCCTCGGGTCCCTTGCGAGGGTCCTCCAGGACCTGGGGGTAGGGCCCGCCCAGCTCCCAGGCGTGGAGGAAGGGGCCCCAGTCGATGTAGCCCACCAGCTCGCCCAGGTCCTGCTCCACGGTGTGGACCCCCGGGGCGGCGGGCCGAGGGGGGCGGTAGGCGGACCAGTCGATGGGCACCCGCCGGGCCCGGGCCTCCTCCAGGGGCAGGAGGCTGCGGCGGCCCTTGACCGCGTGGCGGCGGCGCAGCTGCTCGTACTCCTCCCGCAGCCTGGCCAGGTAGCCCTCTCGCAGGCCCTCGCTGAGCAGGCTCTGCACCACCCCCACCGCCCGGGAGGCGTCCTTGACCCAGACCACCGGGCCCTCGTAGCAAGGGTCGATCTTGACCGCGGTGTGGGCCCGGGAGGTGGTGGCCCCGCCGATGAGCAGGGGCTGGGTGAAGCCCTGGCGCTGCATCTCCTTGGCCACGTGCACCATCTCGTCCAGGGAGGGGGTGATGAGGCCCGAGAGGCCGATGGCGTCGGCCTGGCGCTCCCGGGCCGTGTCCAGGATGCGCTGGGCCGGCACCATGACCCCCAGGTCGATCACCTCGAAGCCGTTGCACTGCAGGACCACGCCCACGATGTTCTTGCCGATGTCGTGCACGTCCCCCTTGACGGTGGCCAGGACGATGCGCCCGGCGCGCTCGGCCTTCCGGCCCGCGGCCCGCTGGGCGGCCTCGATGTGGGGGATGAGGCAGGCGACGGCCTTCTTCATGACCCGGGCGCTCTTGACCACCTGGGGCAGGAACATCTTGCCGGCCCCGAAGAGGTCCCCCACCACGTTCATGCCGGCCATGAGGGGGCCCTCGATGACCTCCAGGGGGTGGGCGGCCCGCCGGCGGGCCTCCTCGGTGTCCTCCTCGATCCAGGTGTCGATGCCGTGGACCAGGGCGTGCTCCAGGCGCCGCTCCACCGGCCACTGGCGCCAGGCCAGGTCCTCCTGGGGGCGGGCGGCGCCCCCCTGGCCCTTGTAGCGCTCGGCGATCTCCAGCAGGCGCTCGGCGGCATCGGGCCGCCGGGCCAGGACCGCGTCCTCCACCCGCTCCCGGAGCTCTGCGGGCAGCTCCTCGTAGACGGCCAGCTGCCCGGCGTTGACGATGCCCATGTCCAGGCCCGCCTGGATGGCGTGGTAGAGGAACACCGCGTGGATGGCCTCGCGCACCGCGTTGTTGCCCCGGAAGGAGAAGGAGACGTTGGAGATGCCCCCCGAGACCAGGGCGTGGGGCAGATGGCCCTTGATCCAGCGGGTGGCCTCGATGAAGTCCACCGCGTAGCGGTCGTGCTCCGGGATGCCGGTGGCGATGGCGAAGACGTTGGGGTCGAAGATGATGTCCTCGGGCGGGAAGCCGGCGCGCTCGGTCAGCAGCCGGTAGGCCCGGCGGCAGATCTCGATGCGGCGCTCGAGGGTGTCGGCCTGGCCCCGCTCGTCGAAGGCCATCACCACCGCGGCGGCCCCGTAGCGGCGCACCAGGCGCGCCTGGCGCAGGAAAGCCTCCTCGCCCTCCTTGAGGGAGAGGGAGTTCACCACCCCCTTGCCCTGGATGCACTGCAGCCCCGCCTCCAGGATCTCCCACCGGGAGGAGTCGATCATCACCGGCACCCGCGCGATCTCGGGCTCGGCGGCCGCGAGGTTGAGGAAGGTGCGCATGGCGGCCACGCCGTCCAGCATGGCCTCGTCCATGTTGACGTCGATCATCTGCGCCCCGCCCTGGACCTGCTGGCGGGCCACCTCCAGGGCCTCGTCGTAGCGCCCCTCCAGGATCAGGCGCTTGAAGCGGGCCGAGCCGGTGACGTTGGTCCGCTCGCCCACGTTGACGAAGAGGGAGCCGGGGCCGATGTTGAGGGGCTCCAGCC
>WFXX01000163.1 GCA_015490395.1 Gammaproteobacteria bacterium
GAAGTGCGTGAATCAGGTCAGGGGAGATCGGGGGAAGCTGGAGCGGGTGATGGGAATCGAACCCACGTTCTCAGCTTGGGAAGCTGATGTTCTACCATTGAACTACACCCGCGCGGCGGGAGATTGTTGCGCTTCCTGAGCGGAAGGTCAATATCCCGACCCGGTTTGCTCGCGTGATGGCAAAGCTGCGCATCCTGCTCAACGGCCAGCCCCGGGAGCTCCCCGAGGGCACCACCGTGGCCCGTCTCCTGGAGGAGCTGGGGATGGCCGGGCGCCGGGTGGCGGTGGAGGTCAACGAGGAGATCGTGCCCCGCAGCGAGCATGCCGCCCGCCGGCTCCGAGAAGGGGACCGGGTGGAGGTGGTGCAGGCCATCGGCGGCGGGGCGCCGGAGGGAGAGGGAGCATGAGCCAGCCAGGCACGCCGGCGACGGGCCGGGACGGGCCCCTGGTGATCGCCGGCCGCAGCTACCGGTCGCGCCTTCTGGTGGGCACCGGCAAGTACCGGGACCTGGACGAGACCCGCCGGGCGGTGGAGGCCAGCGGGGCGGAGATCGTCACCGTGGCCATCCGCCGCACCAACATCGGCCAGCGGTCGGACGAGCCCAGCCTGCTGGACGTGCTCCCCCCGGACCGCTACACCATCCTGCCCAACACCGCCGGCTGCTACAGCGCCGAGGACGCGGTGCGCACCTGCCGCCTGGCCCGGGAGCTGCTCGATGGCCACAGCCTGGTCAAGCTGGAGGTCCTGGGCGACGAGCGCACCCTCTTCCCCGACGTGGTGCAGACCCTGAAGGCCGCCGAGACCCTGGTGGCCGAGGGCTTCCAGGTGATGGTCTACACCAACGACGATCCGGTCATGGCCCGCCGTTTCGAGGAGCTGGGCTGCGTGGCGGTGATGCCGCTGGCGGCCCCCATCGGCTCGGGCCTGGGGATCCAGAACCGCTACAACATCCTGGAGATCGTGGAGCAGGCTAGGGTGCCCATCCTGGTGGATGCGGGGGTGGGGACGGCCTCGGACGCGGCCATCGCCATGGAGCTGGGCTGCGACGGGGTGCTGATGAACACCGCCATCGCCGGGGCCCGGGACCCGGTGCTCATGGCCTCGGCCATGCGCAAGGCGGTGGAGGCCGGCCGCGAGGCCTTCCTCGCCGGGCGCATCCCCCGCAAGCGGTACGCCTCCGCCTCCTCGCCCCTGGACGGGACCTTCTTCTGAGCCTTTCCATGAGCCTGCCCCCCCGGCCCCCGGGCCGCCGGCCGGTGCGCAGCTTCGTGCTGCGCGAGGGCCGCATGACCGAGGCCCAGCGCCGGGCCCTGGAGCGCCTCTGGCCCCGCTACGGCCTGGAGCCGGGGGAGGGGCCCCTGGACCTGGACGCCGCCTTCGGCCGCCTGGCCCCCCGGGTGCTGGACATCGGCTTCGGCGACGGCACCGCCCTGGCCGAGCAGGCCCGGGAGGAGCCCCACAGGGACTTCGTGGGCGTGGAGGTGCACCGCCCCGGGGTGGGACGGCTGCTGCACACCCTGGAGCGGGAGGGCATCGGCAACGTCCGCGTGCTCTGCCGGGACGTGCTGGAGCTGCTGGAGCGGCACCTGCCCGAGGGGGGCTTCGCGCGGGTGCAGCTCTGCTTCCCCGATCCCTGGCCCAAGAAGCGGCACCACAAGCGCCGCCTGGTGCAGCGGCCCTTCCTGGAGGGGGTGCGGCGGGTGCTGGTCCCCGGGGGCGAGCTGCACCTGGCCACGGACTGGGAGGACTATGCGGCCTGGATGGAGGAGCAGGTGGCCGCGGCGGGCGGCTTCCGGCTGCTGGAGCGGGTGCGCCTGGAGCCGGGGACGGTCCTCTCCCCGGAGGGGCAGGCTGCCCGCCGGGCCCGCCTGGGGCGGCCGGAGACCAAGTTCGAGCGCCGGGCCCGGGCCGAGGGCCGTCCGGTGATCGACCTGCGCTACCAACGTCTCTAGCCCCCTCTCCTCAGGGGTCCTGATCGGGGATCTCCCGCAGGCTCTCCAGCCAGGGTCCGGCGCAGGCGTCCGAGGGCGCCCGCCAGTCGCCCCGGGGCGAGAGGGAGCCCCCCGAGCCCACCTTGGGGGCGTTGGGCAGGCAGGAGCGCTTGTACTGGCTGGCTGCGAAGAAGCGCTCCAGGAAGACCCGCAGCCAGCGCTTGATCTCGACGATGCCGTAGGCCCGCCGCTCGGCTGGAGGCACCTCGGGCCAGGGGCCTTGGGCCGGGTCGTGCCAGGCGCACCAGGCCAGATAGGCCACCTTGGGGGGCCGGTAGCCGAAGCGCAGCAGGTAGTAG
>WFXX01000164.1 GCA_015490395.1 Gammaproteobacteria bacterium
GCCGGCGTACCTCTTGGGCGTCCAGGCCGAGCCGGGCGAGGCGCTGGGGCTCCAGGGGGTCCATGGGGCGGGGAGCTCAGCGGCGGCTCTTGAGCAGGCGCTGACGCTCGCGCTGCCACTCGCGCTCGCGCTCCGCGGCCCGCTTGTCCACCTTGCGCCTGCCCTTGGCCAAGGCCACCTCCAGCTTGGCCTTGCCCCGCTTCCAGTAAAGGGAGAGCGGCACCAGGGTGTAGCCCCGTCGCTCCACGGCGCCGATGAGGCGGCGAAGCTCCTCCTTGTGCAGGAGCAGCTTGCGGGTGCGGGTGGGGTCGGCCTGCACGTGGGTCGAGGCCGAGGGCAGGGGCTGGATGCCGGCGCCCAGCAGCCAGGCCTCGCCGTCCTTGAGCAGCACGTGGGCCTCGCTGATGTTGGCCCGCCCGGCCCGCAGGCTCTTGACCTCCCAGCCCTCCAGGACCAGCCCGGCCTCCAGCCGGTCCTCCAGGGTGTAGTCGTGGCGGGCGCGACGGTTGGCAGCGATAAGGACCCCGTTCTCGACGGCGGGGCGTTGGCGGGCTTTCCTGGCCATGGCTTGGGGATTATAGGGGAGGGCGTGGCTTGAGGGGCGCCCCTCCTTTTAGGGAGAATGCGAGCCATTTGCAGTGCCACGGGCAGCGGGAGGGAGCATGGCGCAGCCACGGGTCAGCCGACACGGGGAGTGGTCCTCCCGGTGGGTCTTCATCCTGGCAGCCACCGGCTCGGCGGTGGGGCTGGGTAACATCTGGAAGTTCCCCTACATCACCGGGGAGCACGGTGGGGGGGCCTTCGTGCTGATCTACCTCCTCTGCGTGGCCCTGGTGGGCCTGCCGGTGATGATGGCGGAGATCCTCTTAGGCCGTCGCGGCCGGCAGAGCCCTATGAACACCATGCGGCTCTTGGCCGAGGAGGCCGGGGCCAGCCCTCGTTGGGCCTGGGTGGGTTGGTGCGGGGTGCTGGCCGGCTTTCTGATTCTCTCCTATTACAGCGTCATCGCCGGCTGGGCCCTGGCCTATGTGGTGCGCATGGCTTCTGGGATCTTCATCGGCGCCGATGGCCAGCTCGCCCAAGCGGTGTTCGAGCGCTTCTTGGCCGACCCCGAGGCGGTCCTCGGTTGGCATACGTTGTTCATGGTCATGACTATGGTGGTGGTGGCCCGCGGCGTGCGGGGTGGCCTGGAGCAGGCGGTACGCCTGCTCATGCCGGCCCTGTTCCTGCTCCTGCTGCTGCTGGTGGGCTATGCCATGACCACCGGCGCCTTCGACCAGGGGCTGCGTTTCCTCTTCAACCCGGACTTCTCCAGGCTGGATCCGGCGGCGGTGCTGGTGGCCATGGGGCACGCCTTCTTCACCCTGAGCCTGGGGATGGGAGCCATCATGATCTACGGCTCCTACATGCCCCAACGGGCCTCCATCGCGGGGGCCTCTCTGGCCATTGCCGTGGCCGATACCCTGGTGGCCCTCCTGGCGGGCATGGCCATCTTCCCCGTGGTCTACGCCAATGGCCTGGAGCCAGGTGCGGGCCCCGGGCTGCTCTTCCAGACCCTGCCGGTGGCCTTCGGTCAGATGCCCGCCGGCGTGCTCTTCGGCACCCTCTTCTTCGTGCTGGTGGTCTTCGCCGCTTGGACCTCGGCCATCTCCCTCATCGAGCCGGCGGTCACCTGGCTGGTGGAGAACCGGGGCGTGCGTCGCCTGACCGCCTGCCTGTGGGCAGGGGTGGCCACCTGGCTGCTGGGCATCGGGACGGTGCTGTCCTTCAATCTTTGGAAAGAGTTCACGCTCTTCGGCCTGAACTTTTTCGGCCTGCTGGATTTCCTCACCGCCAACCTCATGCTGCCCTTGGGCGGGTTGGCCATCGCCCTGTTCGTGGGCTGGGTGATGCGCGAGCGCGACGTGGCCGAGGAGCTGGCCCTGAAGGGAGGCCTTTACCGCCTGTGGCGTTGGGTGCTGCGTTACGTCACCCCGGTGGCGGTAGGCATTGTCTTCCTCCACTCCGTGGAGCTGATCTGAGAGGAGGGGGCGTCCGTGACCGCGGTACATCGCGAGGCCCTGGTGCCCTACCGCTGCGAGGAGATGTTCGCCCTGGTGGACGACGTGGAGGCCTACCCCCGCTTCCTGCCTTGGTGCCGGGGTGCTCAGATCCTGAGCCGCGACGAGGACTCGGTAGAGGCGCGTCTGGAGGTGGCTCGGGGTTCCTTCCAGAAGGCCTTCACCACCCGCAATCGCCTGCGTCCGCCCAAGATGATCGAGATGCGGCTGGTGGAGGGCCCCTTTCGGCACCTGGAGGGCTTCTGGCGCTTCGAGCCGGTGGGCGAGGGCGGCTGCCGCGTGTCCCTGGATCTCGAATTTGAGTTCGCTGGGCGCCTGGTGGGCTTGGCGTTGGGGCCGGTGTTCCGGCAGATCGCCGACACCCTGGTGGATGCCTTCTGCCGTCGGGCGAAGGAGGTCTATGGACGGCGCTGAGACCATCGAGGTGGAGGTGGCTTACGCCCTGCCCGAGGAGCAGGAGCTCGTGGCCCTGGAGGTGCCGGCCGGGACCACGGTGGAGGAGGCCATCCGGCTCTCGGGGATCCTGGATCGCCACCCGGAGATCGACCTCCAGGTCAACAAGGTGGGAATCTTCGGCAAGGTCACCCGACCCTCCACGGTGCTGCGCCCTGGGGATCGGGTGGAGATCTACCGCCCCCTCAAGGCGGATCCGAAGGAGGTGCGCCGTCGTCGGACGGCAAAGGGGAAGGAGGCTGGCTCCCGCTAGCGGCCTGCGCGCCGTCGCGCTCCTCCACGGCCGCCAGGCGCCCATCCTGGAAGCGCAGCACCAGATGCCTACGCTCGGGGGGACGCCCCGGCTGCTCCTTCCAGTAGAGGTAGTCCCAGCGGTGCGGGTGGAAGGGGTCCTGCAGCAAGGGCGAGCCCAAGAGGAAGCGCACCTGCTCCTCGCTCATGCCTGGGCGCAGTCGGGCCACGGCCTCCTCGTCTAGCAGATTGCCCTGCTCCACCGGCGGAGTGTAGGCCGTGCAGGCTACCAAAGCCATGCAAAAAGTGAGGCAAATGAGAAGCTTTTGCATCTGCTCCGGGGCTGGAGGATAATGGAAAGGCGCGCCCATGCTAGCGCAAGCCCCCGAATCCTGCCACGACAGCGCCCCTATGGCCGAACCAGTGGATCTTAGGCGGGCTGGCCTCAAGGCCACGTTGCCGCGACTGAAGATCCTCCAGCTCCTGGAGGAGCATCCGGACCGTCACCTGCGAGCGGAGGACGTGTACAAGCTGCTGCTGGAAGGCGGCGAGGACGTGGGTCTGGCCACGGTCTACCGGGTGCTGACCCAGTTCGAGCAGGCTGGTCTGGTCACCCGGCATCACTTCGAGGGCGGCCATGCGGTCTTCGAGCTCAACCAGGGAGAGCACCACGACCATATCCGCTGCATCTCCTGCGGCCGGGTGGACGAGTTCGTGGACGAGGTCATCGAGCAGCGCCAGCGCGAGATCGCCGAGCGAGCTGGCTACCAGATGACCGACCACCACCTCTACATCTTCGGCAAGTGCCCCGAGTGCAGGGCCCGCGAGGAGGGAGCGGAGGCCGGCGGGCAGGGCAAGGGACGGCGCAAGGGCTGAGTCAGGAGCGCAGCAGTAGGGTCAGCAGCAGCAGGCAGAGGCCGGCGAGGAGGAGGGCGGCGCCGCGCCAGAAGCCCACCGGGTCTCGCTCCAGGAGGGGTGCGGGTCGGTCCGGGACCAGCTCGGGCCGCGGCCGGCGCAGGTCGTGCACGAGTTCGGCCACCTCTTCTTGCCGACGGGCCGGATCCAGGCTCACCGCCTGGCGGATGGCCCCGTCTACCCAGGCCGGAATCTCTGGCACCCGCTCGGTAAGCGGTCGATACCGGGCTCCCCTCAGGCGCCGGGGCGAGAGCGGCCCCCCGTAGGGTAGGGTGCCCGCCAGCAGCTCATAGGCCACGACTCCTAAGCTGTAGAGATCGGAGCGGACGGTGGCCGGATAGCCCTGCATCACCTCCGGGGCCAGATAGCCCAGGGTGCCTAGGGCAGCGTCGCGTTGCCAGGGCACCTCCAGCTCCTCCAGCCCCGCCACCCGGGCCGAGCCGAGGTCGATCAGCTTGGCCGTGCCGTGGGTGTCCACGAGCACGTTCTCCGGCTTCAGGTCGCCGTGCACGGTGTCTAGGCGGTGCAGGGCCTGCAGGCCCTTGCCGATCTGCTCCACCAACTCCCGGGCGGTGTCGAGGTCGGCCGGCCCCCGGCCGGGCCGTCGCCGGTCGTCCATCCATTGGCGCAGGGTCTTGCCGGGGACGTGCTCGGTCACCTGGTACAGGAAGCGCCGCGGCCTCTTGGGCTCCAGGTGGCGCAGCACGTGCGGGCCGCTTACCCGGCGCCCGATCCATTCCTCGTGCAGGAAGCGCTCGATGTAGGCCGGGTCGTCCTGGTATCGAGGATCGGGGACCTTGATGACCACCTCCCGTCCGGTCTCCGGCTCCAGGGCCAGGTAGATCTGGCTGCGGGCGCTGGCGTGGAGCTCGCGCAGGATGCGATAACCATCGAGCACGGCCCCGGGCTCCAGGGAGGGCGGGAAGGGCAGCTCCTGGAGGCGGGCATAGAGGCTCTCCTCGTCGGCCTGGCCCAGGGCGTCCACCACCAGTATCTGGCAGGTGGCGTTGTCGGTCGTCCCGGCGGCCAGGGCGGCCTCCACCACCGCCCGGGCGGCACCCTCTGGATCCTCCCGCCCCTGGGCCAGGAGACGGGCCAGCTCGCTCCGGGGCAGGGTGTCATGAACCCCGTCGGTGGTCAGGGCCAACAAGTCGCCGGGCTCCAGGCCCAGGCGCCGGTAATCGATCTCCACCCCCGGCTCCAGACCCATGGCGCGGGCGAGCAGCACCCGCTCGCCAGCCCGGGCGCAGTGGTCCCGGGTCAGCTGCTCCAGCTCTTCCCCCCGCAGCAGCCAGGCCCGGGAATCGCCCACGTGGAACAGATGGGCGCTGCTGCCCTTGACCACCACCGCCGTGAAGGTGGCCAGCATGCCCCTGCCGGCCGCGCACTGCCCGTAGAGCCATCGATTGAGAGCGGTGATCACCTGCCCGGCAGCATGCTTGACCGACCAGCTGTCGGGGGTGCTGTAGTAGTCGCCCAGGAAGCCCTGCACGCAGGCCTCGGCGGCCTCCTTGCCGGCCTCGGCGGCGGAGACCCCGTCGGCCACCACCGCCGCCACCCCCTTCCAGAGGGCAGCCCCGCCCTCCGGGACCCGGATACCGCAGGAGTCCTCGTTGGTGGGCTTGGGACCGGCCGCGCTATGCTGCCCCACGCGCAAGCGGGGGCCGGCCGCCGGCGGCTGGGGCAAAGCGGGCTCAGGAGACATCGATGAGTTGCACCCGTCCGTCGGGCAGCACCTCGGCCATCTTGCCTCGGGGTTCCTCCAAGAACAGGTAGACGGCTGCCGCCGCCAGGAGGGCCACCGCCGCAATGGTGAGAAAGAAGGCCTGAGGACTGACGAAGGACAGCACCGTCAGGAACAGCACCGCGCCTACGTTGCCATAGGCGCCGGTGAGACCAGCGATCTGCCCGGTGAGCCGGCGCTTGATGAGGGGCACCACGGCGAAGACCGCCCCCTCCCCGGCCTGCACGAAGAAGGAGCACAGCATGGTCACCGCCAGGGCCGCCACGAGGGGCCAGGAGGATTCGATTTGAGCCATGAGCACATACCCGATCACGAGGCCACCTAGCAGCAGGAGCAGGGAGCGTCGCCGGCCGATGCGGTCCGAGAGCAGGCCCCCGCCCGGGCGAGCGAAGAGGTTGGTAAAGGCGAAGGCCGAGGCTAGGAGGCCCGCGGCCACCTCGCTCAGACCGAAGGTGTCGATGAAATGCAGCGGCAGCATGGAGACTACCGCTAGCTCGGAGCCGAAGGTGGCCAGATAGGCCAAGGCGAGCACCGCCACCTGCCGGAAGCGGTAGCGCTCCATGGCGGGCACGGGGCGGCTGAGGACATGGCGGTTGACCCGCCAAGCGTTAAGGGCCTGGTAGGCGTAGAGCAAGATCAGGGTCCCGTAGAGGGCAGTGGCCAGTG
This sequence comes from Gammaproteobacteria bacterium, assembly GCA_015490395.1. Lineage (GTDB taxonomy): Bacteria > Pseudomonadota > Gammaproteobacteria > DRLM01 > DRLM01 > S141-70. The sequence continues at coordinate 6,070 of WFXX01000164.1, forward strand.
CTTCGGGGAGGAGGCCCAGCTGGCCGGGGCCCAGCTTCCAGATCAGCAGCCCTAGGGCTATGTAGAGCGGCAGGCAGGTAATCAGATAGAGGATCAGGTCCCCTTTGCTGGTCACCTCTAGGGCACCGCTGCGCCGGGGACGGAAATAGGTGGACCCCTTGGGGGTGTTGCGCACGCTGAAGTAGTAGACAAAGGAATAGGCGATGGCCAGCGCGCCCGTGGTGCCGATAGCCCAGCGCCAGCCGTTCTCCCCGCCGAAGAGCAGGGCCAAGGTGGGCAAGGTCATGGCGGCGGCCGCCGAGCCAAAGTTCCCCCAGCCCCCATAGATCCCCTCGGCGAGGCCCACCTGCTTGGCGGGGAACCACTCCGCGATCATCCGGATACCGATGACAAAGCCCGCCCCCACAAAGCCCAGCAGGAAGCGCAGCAGGGCTGCCTGCTGGAAGCTGTCGGCCAGGGCGAAGCCGATGCACAGCACGCCCGCCAAGGCCAGCAGGGTGGCGAAGAGCAGCCGCGGCCCGTAACGGTCTACCAGCATCCCGACCACGATACGGGCCGGGATGGTGAGGGCCACGTTGAGGATGAGCAGCGCCTTGACCTCCTGTTCGCTCAGGTTCAGGGCTTCGCGGATGGAGGCCATCAAGGGGGCGTGGTTGAACCACACGAAGAAGCTGAGGAAGAAGGCCAGCCAGGTCAGGTGCAGGATACGCACCGGTCCCTGGAAGGACAGCAGCCTCAGCTTGGGCGAGGTGGGGGGGACGGGCCTCGCGGTCATGACTCGGCTCTCCTTCGCGATGGCATGGACGGCGGTTCCAGGGCAGGATTCGTGCCATGCGCACAAGACGATGATTTCTCTGGAGCTGCATGGTGAGGGCGGCGCTCCGGACGCCCGCCCCCGGTGCAGCCTGCCCCGCCCTGGTGCCGGAGCGGGGCGTCGCGGTGGGGTCACGCGCGCACCATCGTGGTGCAGCGTTTCCCGCGTGCCGAGGCAACCGGTTGATGCATAGGTCCTTTGCCGGCTGGTCCGGCCCTTGCAAAGGCCCCGGGCGGTGACCGGCATTGACAAAAGGAGGGCGCGGCGTGAGCGGGAGCCGTTTCGGGATCGATCAGGAAGGGCTCTTCCGACCTCTGGGGGTGGCGGTGCTCACCGTCTCGGACACCCGCAGCGAGCGGGAGGATGCCTCGGGGCGCTACCTGGCCGAGGCGGTGCGCGAGGCCGGCCACCGCTTGGTGGACCGGGCCCTGTGCCGGGACGACCGCCACTGGATCCGGGCACGCCTCTGCGGCTGGCTGGTCAACCCCCTGGTGCAGGTGGTGCTGGTCACCGGGGGCACGGGCCTGGCCGCGAGGGACGTCACCCCCGAGGCAGTGCGGCCCCTCCTGGACCGGGAGGTGCCCGGCTTCGGGGAGCTCTTCCGGAGCCTCTCCTATGAGCAGGTGGGGACCTCCACCCTCCAGTCGCGGGCCTTCGCGGGGCTGGCCAACGGGCGGCTGGTGGCCTGCCTGCCCGGCGCCACCCGGGCCTGCCGGCTGGCCTGGGAGGGGATCCTCCGACCGCAGCTGGACAGCCGGCACAGGCCCTGCAACTTCGCCGAGCAGCTTCTGGCCGTGGAGCGCCGTGATGAGTCCCGCCCGGTGGCTTGAGGCCGGTTCCGCTTGCGGATCCGGCGGGCTGCTGCCGGTGGAGCGCATGCGGGCCCTCCTCCTGCGCCGGGCCGCCGACTGGGCCGGGCGCATGGCGGGGTCCGAGAGCGTGCCGCTTGCGCAGGCCCGCGGGCGCATCCTGGCCGAGCCCGTGGCCGCCCCGCGGGACCTGCCGCCCTGGGATGTGGCGGCCATGGATGGCTACGCCCTCTGCTGGGAGGAGCTTCGCCGCGGGGAGGGCCGGCTGCCCGTGCGGGGG
>WFXX01000165.1 GCA_015490395.1 Gammaproteobacteria bacterium
CTCGGCTCCTCCTCGAGGGCGCCATTGTGGGGCAGGCCCCGCCGGCGCACAAGCGGCCGCGGCCCGTCCCCCGCTTCCCCCCGGGGCGGCCATGGCGTAGAGTGAGGGCCTGATGAGCGATCCCGGCGACAGCCTCCCCATCCGGACCGTCCCCACGCGCCCCTTCCAGGACCAGCGCCCCGGCACCTCGGGCCTGCGCAAGAAGGTGCGCCTCTTCCAGCAGCCCCACTACCTGGAGAACTTCGTCCAGGCCGTCTTCGACACGGTGGGCCCCGTCCAGGGCCGGACCCTGGTGCTGGGGGGCGACGGGCGCTACCACAACGACGTGGCGGTGCAGGTGATCCTGCGCATGGCCGCGGCCAACGGCTTCGCCCGGGTGCTGGTGGGCCGGGACGGCCTGCTCTCCACCCCCGCGGTCTCCTGCCTCATCCGCCGCCGGAAGGCCTTCGGCGGGATCGTCCTCTCGGCCAGCCACAACCCCGGGGGGCCGGAGGGCGACTTCGGGATCAAGTACAACGTGGCCAACGGCGGGCCAGCCCCGGAGGCGGTCACCGAGGCCATCTACCGCCGCTCCCGGGAGATCCGCTCCTACCGCATCCTGGAGGCCCCCGACCTGCCCCTGGGGGAGCCGGGCGTCCACCGCCTGGGGGAGACGACGGTGGAGGTCGTCGACCCGGTGGACGACTACGCGGCCCTGATGGAGGAGCTGTTCGACCTGGACGCCATCCGGGCCCTGTTCGCCGGCGGGCGCTTCCGCATGGTCTACGACGCCATGCACGCCGTCACCGGCCCCTACGCCCACCGGATCCTGGAGGGGCGCCTGGGGGCGCCACCCGGCACGGTGCTCCACGGCCGCCCCCTGCCGGACTTCGGCGGCGGCCACCCGGACCCCAACCTGACCTACGCCCGGGAGCTGGTGGCGCGGCTCTGGGGAGAAGAGGCCCCAGACCTGGGGGCGGCCTCCGACGGGGACGGGGACCGGAACATGATCCTGGGGCCGCGCTTCTTCGTCACCCCCAGCGACTCCCTGGCGGTGCTGGCCGCCAACGCCACCCTGGTCCCGGGCTACGCCCGGGGCCTGTCCGGGGTGGCCCGCTCCATGCCCACCAGCCGGGCCGTGGACCGGGTGGCGGCGGCCCTGGGCATCCCCTGCTACGAGACCCCCACGGGCTGGAAGTTCTTCGGCAACCTGCTGGATGCGGGCCGCGTCACCCTCTGCGGGGAGGAGAGCTTCGGCACCGGCTCGGACCACCTCCGGGAGAAGGACGGGCTCTGGGCGGTGCTGTTCTGGCTCAACGTGCTGGCGGTGCGCCGCCAGGGGGTGGCGGAGATCGTGCGCGAGCACTGGGCCCGCTACGGCCGCCACTACTACAGCCGTCACGACTACGAGGGCCTGGACCGGGAGCGGGCCGAGGCCCTGATGGAGGCCCTGCGCAAGCGCCTGCCCGCCCTGCGCGGCGAGCGCCTGGGCGGCCGGGAGGTGGAGCTGGCCGACGACTTCGCCTACACCGATCCGGTGGACGGGAGCCACACCGAGGGCCAGGGGATCCGGATCCTGCTCGAGGACGGCGCGCGCATCGTCTACCGCCTCTCGGGCACCGGCACCGAGGGGGCCACCCTGCGGGTCTACCTGGAGCGCTACGAGCCCGATCCCGCCCGCCACGGCCTGGAGCCCCGGGAGGCCCTGGCGGAGCTGGCCGCCTTGGCCGACGCGGTGGCGGGGATTCGCGAGCGCACCGGCCGGGAGCGGCCGGACGTGGTCACCTGAGGTCCCTCAGTCCGGCTCCCGCTCCAGGGAGCAGCAATGGGGCCCCTCGGGGGCATCCTCCCGAGGGCCTTCCTCCTCCCCGGTCCGGAGCACCTCCCCGGTGACCGGGTTGGGCCGGAAGACGGTGCAGCCCTTGAGCCCCTCCCGATGGGCCAGCCGGTACAGCTCCCGGAAGGCCTCGAAGGGATAGTCCGCGGGCACGTTGACGGTCTTGGAGATGGCCTGGTCCACGCAGGGCTGGAGGGCCGCCTGCATCCCCAGGTGATCCCTGGGGTCCAGCTCGCGGGCCTCCACGAAGGCCGGGGGCACCCCATCCCGCCGGCCCTCCAGGCGCCGCCATAGGGCCACCGCGTAGTCGGTGACCCGGTACTCGGTGTAGCCCTCCCCGTCGGGGTCCAGCACCCGGCGCCGGTAGTCGGCCTGGAAGATGGGCTCCAGGCCCGAGGAGACGTTGCCCGCCAGGAGGCTGATGGTCCCGGTGGGGGCGATGGCCAGCAGGTGGCTGTTGCGGATGCCGTGCCGGGCGATGGCATCGCGCAGCTCGGCCGGCAGGGCCCGGACGAAGGGGGCCTCCAGGAAGGCCTCGCGCACGAAATAAGGAAAGGGCCCCTTCTCCTCGGCCAGCGCCACCGAGGCCCGGTAGGCCGCCCGGCAGATCCGCCCCATGAGCTCCCGGGCCAGCTCCAGGGAGGCCGGCTCCCCGTAGCGCAGGCCCAGCATGAGCAGGGCGTCGGCCAGGCCGGTGATCCCGAGGCCGATGCGGCGGGCCCCCCGGGCCTGCTCGGCCTGGGCCGGCAGGGGATAGCGGGAGACGTCGATGACGTTGTCCAGCAGGCGCACCGCCACCGGCACCGCCTCCTCCAGGGCCTGGAGGTCCAGCCGGGCCCGGCGGGTGAAGGGCTCGCGCACGAAGCGCGTCAGGTTGAAGGAGCCCAGGTTGCAGGCCCCGTAGGGCGGCAGGGGCACCTCCCCGCAGGGGTTGGTGGCATGGATCCGCTCCCGGTAGGCCAGGTTGTTGAGCCGGTTGATGCGGTCGATGAACAGCACCCCCGGCTCGGCCACCTCGTAGGCGGCGCGCAGGATGCGGTCCCAGAGGGCGCGGGCCCGCACCCGGCGCAGCACCCGGCAGCGCACCGGGGCCCGCTCCCCGCTCCAGGCCCGCTCCACCGCCTCCCCCCCGGGCGGGGCCTCGCCCAGGGCCGTCTCCGGGAAGACCAGGGGCCAGTGGGCGTCCCGGTCCACCGCCTCCAGGAAGGCGTCGCTGACCAGCACCGAGACGTTGAAGTGGCGCAGCTCCCCGGGACGGCGCTTGGCCTCCACGAAGGCCTCCACGTCCGGGTGGTCGCAGCGCAGGGTCCCCATCATGGCCCCCCGCCGCGCCCCGGTGGAGAGGATGGTGGCGCACATGGCGTCCCAGATGCGCATGAAGGAGACCGGCCCCGAGGCGATGCTGCCCACGCGGTGGGCCCTCGCCCCCCGGGG
>WFXX01000166.1 GCA_015490395.1 Gammaproteobacteria bacterium
CCGCACCCCTGCCCTCACGCCACCTCCCCGCCCGCCAGCAGGTCCTGACGCAGGTCCGTGGCCGGATAGTGGAAGGGCACCGGACCGTCCGGCAGGCCCCCGAGGAACTGCCGCACCCAGGGGGAGGGATCCCGGCGCAGGGCCTCAGGGCTGCCCCGGGCCACCACCCGCCCCTCGGAGAGCAGGTACATGCAGTCGGCGATGGCCGCCGTCTCCTCCACGTCATGGGTGACCACCACGCTGGTCAGCCCCAGGGCCCGGTTGAGGCGGCGGATGAGCTGCACGATCACGCCCATGGCGATGGGGTCCAGCCCGGTGAAGGGCTCGTCGTAGAGCACCACCAGGGGATCCAGGGCCAGGGCCCGGGCCAGGGCCACCCGGCGGGCCATGCCCCCGGAGAGCTGGGCAGGCATCAGGTCCCGGGCCCCGCGCAGGCCCACCGCCTCCAGCTTGAGCAGCACGAGGTCACGGATCAGGCGCTCCGGCAGCCGGGTGTGCTCCCGCAGGGGGAAGGCCACGTTGTCGAAGACGCTCAGGTCCGTCAGCAGGGCCCCGCTCTGGAAGAGCATCCCCATGCGCCGGCGCAGGGCGAAGAGCCGACGCCGGGACAGCCGCGGCACCTCCTCCCCACAGACGCGCACGCTCCCGCTATCGGGCCGCAGCTGCCCCCCGATGATCCGCAGCAGGGTGGTCTTGCCGGTGCCGCTGGGGCCCAGGATGGCGGTGACCGAACCCCGGGGCACGTCCAGGTCCACCCCGTCGAAGAGCAGCCGCCCCCCCTGGCGCAGGCGCAGGCCGCGGATGCGGATGAGCGCCTCCCCGCCCGCCGGAGGGGCGCCCTCGCCGGCTGGCAGGTCCCCGGCCATGCTCAGGCGGCCCTCCGGGGACGGGGCGCGCCGCGCCTCCACGGCGACGGCCTCACGAGCCCGCCACCTGCATGGCCTCGATGAGCACCGAGCCGGTGCGGTAGTTGCCCCGCACGTCCACGTCCCGGCCCACGGCCCGGATGCCCCGGTACATGTCCTGGAGCCGGCCGGCCACGGTGACCTCCTCCACCGGGTGGACGATCCGCCCGCCCTCCACCCAGAAGCCGGCCGCGCCCCGGGAGTAGTCCCCGGTGACCGGGTTGACCCCCATGCCCATGAGCTCGGTGACCAGGAGCCCGGTGCCCATCTCCCGCAGCAGCCCCTCCAGGTCCAGCTCCCCAGGGGCCACGCACAGGTTGTGCACCCCGCCGGCGTTGCCGGTGCTGCGCAGGCCCAACCGGCAGGCGCTGTAGGTATCCAGCAGGTAGCCCTGGAGGATGCCGCCGCGCACCAGGTCCCGGGGCCGGGTGGCCACCCCCTCGGCGTCGAAGGGGGCGCTGCCCAAGGCCCGGGGCAGGTGGGGCTCCTCGCGGATGTCCAGCCATTCCGGGAAGACCGGGCTGCCGGCGGCCTCCAGCAGGAAGGAGGCCCGGCGGTACTGGCTCTCGCCCCGGATGGCGCGGGCGAAGTGGGCGAAGAGCCCGCCGGCGACCTCGGCGGCATAGACCACCGGCACCCGGCAGGTGGGAACCTGCCGGGCCCCGAGGCGGCGCAGGGCACGTCGGGCGGCCTCCCGGCCCACCCGCTCAGGGGCCTCCAGCTCTCCCGGGTCCCGGCAGGTGGTGTACCAGTAGTCCCGCTGCATCCCCCGGCCGTCGTCGGCGATGAGCACGCAGCTCAGGCTGTGCCGGCTGGAGCAGTAGCCCTCCAGGAAGCCGTGGCTGTTGCCGTAGGCCCGGGCCCCGCTGTGGGTGCTGAGGGTGGCCCCCTCGGAGTTGACGATGCGCCGGTCCTCCCCGCGGCCGGCGGCCTCGCAGGCCAGGGCCTGCTCCACGGCCTGCTCCGGGGTGAGCTCCCAGGGATGGAACAGGTCCAGGTCGGGCACCTCCCGGGCCAGGAGCTCCGGGTCGGCCAGGCGGGCGCAAGGGTCCCGGGCGGTGTGGCGGGCGGCGGAGAGGGCCGCGGCCACCGTCTCGCGTACCGCCTCCGGGGCGAGGTCCGTGGTGCTGGCGCTGGCCCGGGAGCCGCCGGCATAGACCGTCACCCCCAGCCCTCGGTCCCGGTGGTGCTCCAGGGTCTCCAGCTCCCCCAGGCGCACGGTCACCGACAGGCCCCGCTCCTCGCTGGCGGCGGCCTCGGCGGCCTCGGCCCCCAGGCGGCGGGCCTCCTCCAGGGCCAGGGCCACCACCTCCCGCAGGGTGGGGAGGCGGGCGGCCACGCCCCCCTGGCCCCGATCCGCCTCCGGTCCCGGTCCCCGGGTCGGCTCAGCCACGGGTGCCCCCCACGGTGAGGGCGTCCACCCGCAGGGTGGGCTGGCCCACGCCCACGGGCACGCTCTGGCCGTCCTTGCCGCAGGTGCCCACACCCGGGTCCAGGCGCAGGTCGCTGCCCACCATGCTCACCCGGCGCAGGACCTCCGGGCCGTGACCGATGAGGGTGGCCCCCCGCACCGGGCGGGTCACCTTGCCGCCCTCGATGAGATAGGCCTCGCTGGCGGAGAAGACGAACTTGCCGGAGGTGATGTCCACCTGGCCGCCTCCGAAGTTGACGCAGTACAGCCCCCGGTCCACCGAGGCGATGATCTCCTCCGGGTCGTGGGGGCCGGCCAGCATGTAGGTGTTGGTCATGCGCGGCATGGGCAGGTGCGCATAGGACTCCCGACGCCCGTTGCCCGTGGGGCGCATCCCCATCAGGCGGGCGTTGAGCCGGTCCTGCATGTAGCCCCGCAGCACCCCCCGCTCGATGAGGACGGTGCACTGGGTGGGGGTGCCCTCGTCGTCCACGTTGAGCGAGCCCCGGCGGCCCTCCAGGGTGCCGTCGTCCACCACGGTGCACAGCTCCGAGGCCACCCGCTCACCGATGCGCCCGGCGAAGGCCGAGCTCCCCTTGCGGTTGAAGTCCCCCTCCAGGCCGTGGCCTACGGCCTCATGGAGGAGGATCCCCGGCCAGCCGGGGCCCAGCACCACCGGCATGGTCCCGGCGGGGGCCTCGTCGGCCTCCAGGGCCACCTGCACCTGGCGCACCGCCTCGCGGGCATAGCCCAGGCCCCGCTCCTGCTCCAGGAAC
>WFXX01000167.1 GCA_015490395.1 Gammaproteobacteria bacterium
GGAGAGGGGGCCGATGGGCCGGTGGGAGGCCGGAGGGCCGGGTGATACAATCCCCCCGGTCGCATTGTTCCCGCGGCAGGTGTCCCGGGTCCGACGAGCCTGCCCTCGAAGGGCTCGCCTGGACGATGTCTGGAGGGGGCCGATAAGCCTGTGGGGACGGGGGCCAGCGCAAGGCCCTCGCGTGCGGCGCGAACCCCCAGCGCAAGCGTGGAAGCCCGGCGCAAGCGTGGAAGCGATGATGGTGCAGCTGCGCGTCAGGCCCGGGGAGCGGGCCTGGGATTCCATGGCGATCTACGAGCGCAACTTCCGGCACCTGCTTGCCTTGGTGCCAGGGCTTCCCGTTCTGGATGGCCCCGTGGCCCTGGAGGCGCCCGGGCTGCCGGCTATTCTCGTGGAGGTGGTGGAGCGTGGCCGCTACACCCGGGGCTTGGTGCTCCACCAGCGCCTGGGGCTGGAGAGGCAGGGCGTTCGGGATCCCAACATGCGGGTGCGGGTCTACTGTGACGCGCGCCTGGCCGAGGTGGTCGCCTACCAGGACCATCGCCACTTCAGGCCCAGCTATCCCTATCCCAACCCTTGGATGCTCCAGCGATACGAGAAGCTCCAGGTCAACCGCTTCCTGGGAGAGTGGCTGGGTCACTGTCTCGGACGGGGCTATCGCTGCCAGCCCGCCGAGCCCGGGGTCTGAGGAGGCCGGCGGTGTGGGGACGTAGCCCGTCCAGGGCGCGGAGGAGCCGTGCTGTCGCGCTTCCTGCAACGGAGCAGGCCTCAGCCGGGGTGGGCCACGGAATGGCCGGGCTCGCGGGGACGCGCCTCCCTGGGCAGAGCAGCGCTGGGACTTGTCCTGGTTCTACTCTTGGCTCCGGAGCCGGGCGCCGTGCCAGCGGTGGAGGCCGAGCCGCCGCTTCCGGCCAGCGAGCTGGTCGTGGCCTATCCGAAGCTCCCTCCTCCCTATAGCGCCGTCTTCGCCACCATCCTGGAGGGTATCCGCCGGCAGGCCGGCGAGCTCCGGCGTCTCCCTTTGGCAGGGACGGAGGCGGATGCTGCCTTGCTGGAGGGGCTGCGCCGTCGTCCCCCCCGGGCTCTCATCGCCTTGGGGCGGCGGGGTCTGCTGGCCGCGCGCTCCCTTTCCCAGCGTCCCTTCCCCGTGGTGGTGGGGGCGGTGCTGCTGCGCCCGCAGGACTTGGACCAGGGTATGGTGGGGCTGAGCCTGGCCCCGGACCCCGGGGCCCTGTTCCGCCAGCTCCGGGCCCTGGTGCCGGCGGTGCGCCGCGTGGCGGTGGTCTACGACCCCCGCCGTTCGGGCTGGCTGGTGGAGCGGGCCAGGGAGGCGGCGGCTGCCGCCTCCCTGGCTCTGGAGGAGCACCAAGCGCAGGACCTGCGGGAGGCGGCGCGCATCTACCGGGACCTGCTTCGCGGGGCGCCGGGAGACGGGACCCTGGCGCTCTGGTTGCCGCCCGATGCCACCACGGTGGACGGGCGCGTGATCCTGCCCCTGGTCTTGCGCGAGGCCTGGCGACGGAGCGTGCCGGTCTTCGCGAGCAACCCCGCCTTCGCCAAGCGGGGGGTCCTCTTTGCCCTCTATCCGGATAACGAGGCCATGGGGCGGCGGCTGGCCGAGCTGGCCGTGGCCTGCGCCCGCGATGGCTGCGGAGGCCATCCGCGCCTGCGTCTCCTGACCGAGCTGCGCAAGGCCATCAACCTGCGCACCGCCAGCCACCTGGGGATCCGGGTGAGCATCGAGCAGCAGCGGGAGTTCGCGTTGTTGTTCCCGGCACCGTGAGGCGGGGGGTGTGAGAGGGATCCTTGCATCCAGGGCCAGCTTCCGGCGCCAGCTCCTGGCCACCGTCACCGTGGGGGTGCTGGCCCTGGCCCTGGTGGCCTCGCTGCTCACCGCCTGGCTGGAGAGCCGCAAGCTGCACGAGCAGCTGGTGCGCCAGGGATTGCAGGTGACGGCCACCTTCGCCGAGCAGGCCGTGCTGGCCCTGCTCTTTGGCTCCCCCGAGAACGCCGAGGACGCCGCCCGGGCTACCCTGGCCTTTCCCGGGGTGGAGCACCTGTCCCTCCACGACCGGCGGGGGCTGGTCCTCCTCAGCCGGGGGGAGTCCCCGGGCTGGTCCCCGGAAGCGGCGATGGCCCTGGCGCTGCCTGGCCGGGGGGCACGCCTAGTGCACGAGAGCCCGGCCCGCATCCATTTCGTGGCCCCGGTGCTCTCGCGCATCCCGGATGCCGGGGCCCCTTCGCCCTTCCAGCTGGAGACGCCCCGGGAGGAGGTGCTGGGCTACGTCCACCTGGCCTTGGGCAAGGCCTCCCTGCGGGCCGCCCAGCGGGGGATTCTGCTGGATACCTTGGCCGTGGGGCTGGTGACGGCCGTGGTCCTGCTGGTGGTGCTCAGCCTGCTCCTGCGCCGTCTCACCGAGCCGCTGCAGGAGCTCTCGCGCCTGATGGAGGCGGCCCGCCGGGGCCATGGGGCGCCCCGAGCCCCGGTGGAGGGCCCGGTGGAGGTGCGCCGCATCGCCACCACCTTCAACGCCATGATGGAGGCCCTGGAGGATCGGGACCGCCGGCTGCGGCAGCATGCCGAGGAGCTGGAGCGGCTGGTGGCCGAGCGCACCCGAGAGCTGGTGCAGGCCCGGGACGAGGCCCTGCGCGCCAGCCGCTACAAGTCCGAGTTCCTGGCCAGCATGAGCCACGAGCTGCGCACCCCTCTCAACGCCATCCTGGGCTACACCGAGATGGCCCTGGAGAGCCTGGAGGACCGGCCCGAGGTGGCCGAGGACCTGCGGCGGGTGCAGCGGGCCGCGGGGAGATTGCTGAGCATGATCAACAGCATCCTGGACCTGGCCAAGATCGAGGCCGGACGCATGGAGCTGTGGCTGGAGCCTACCGACCTGGGGGAGCTGGTGCAGGAAGCCCTGGAGACGGTACGGCCCCTGGCGGAGAAGAACGGTAACCGTCTGGAGCTGGAGCTGGAGCAGCGCGGCGGCGGGCAGCTGGTCATGGACGGGCCCAAGCTGCGCCAGGTGCTGGTGAACCTTCTGGGCAACGCCGCCAAGTTCACCCGCGACGGGGTGGTGCGGCTGCGGGTGCGGCACGAGCCGGCCGAGCTGCGGCTGGAAGTGGAGGACACGGGCATTGGCATGAGCGCCGAGCAACAGGCCCACGTCTTCGAGGCCTTTCGGCAGGGGGATATGAGCACCACCCGGCGCTTCGGGGGTACCGGCCTGGGCTTGAGCATCGCTCGCAACCTGGTGCGGCTCATGGGGGGCGAGATCACCGTCGAGAGCGCGCCAGGCAAGGGTTCCACCTTCACGGTATGCATCCCGCTGCCGGTGCGCGCGGCCGCGATGCGGGCCGGAGAGGGGGTCATCTGAGGGGGGAAGCTGCTAAGCTGTCCGCCTCTCCTAATGTGAAGCCAGTAGCAAAGCCGAGCGCGAGGAGGACGAGCATGGCACGCACCCCTTCCACCATGGTGGCGCTGGGCACCCCGGCCCCGGCTTTCCGCCTGCCCGACATGCGCCGGGAGGCCGGCGGGCGGCTGGTGTCCCTGGAGGACTTCCGGGACGCCCCGGCCCTGCTGGTGATGTTCATCTGCAACCACTGCCCCTACGTCAAGCACATCCAGAAGGAGCTGGCGGCTTTGACCCGGCAGTGGCAGGCCAAGGGGCTGGCGGTGGTGGCCATCAACGCCAACGATGCCGAGCGCTACCCGGACGATGCCCCGGAGCGCATGGCCGAGGAGGCCGAGCGAGCCGGCTACACCTTCCCCTATCTTTACGATGCGACCCAGGAGGTGGCCAAGGCCTACCGGGCGGCCTGCACCCCGGATTTCTTCCTCTACGACCGGGACCGGAAGCTGGTCTATCGCGGCCAGTTCGACGACAGCCGCCCGCGCAACGACCTGCCGGTGACCGGCAGGGACCTCAGCGAGGCGGTGGAGGCGGTGCTGGCCGGGCGCCCCGTGCCTGAGGACCAGAAGCCCAGCCTGGGCTGCAACATCAAGTGGAAGCCGGGCAACGAGCCCGACTACTTCGGCTGAGGCCGCCGTCGCGGGCCGGGGCGGGCCCTCCGCCCCCGGCCCGCTCCGGCCCACCTGTGCCTGCCTCGGAGGCCGGCGCAGGCCGCGGGGCGAGGAGGCCGATGGACGGGTCTCGGGAAGGCAGGCGGGGCGGGCCGGATCCGGCC
>WFXX01000168.1 GCA_015490395.1 Gammaproteobacteria bacterium
CGCCACGGCTGCCCCCCGGCCCGCCCTCAGGAGGCCGCCCTCAGGAGGCCTCGGAGCCGCTGCCCGCTGCAGGCTCGCCAGATCCGCCCGTCTCCGCCCCGGAGGGCTCGGATGGGGCGGCCTCCCAGGCGGCACCGGCCCCTGGCGCGGGCGGAGCGGCCTCGCCCTCCTCCCCCTCGGGCCTGAGGGCCATCAGCCGCGCCAAGCCGAGCTCGGCCGCAGGCGAGCGAGGCGCGGGAACCTCCTCGTCCAGGATGGAGGCATCCACCTTGCCGGCCGCGATCTCGCGCAGCGCCATCACGGTGGGCTTGTCGTTCTCCCACTCCAGGGTGGCGGGTGCGCCCCGCTCCAGCATCCTGGCCCGCTTGGCGGCGATGAGCACCAGCTGGAAGCGGTTGGGGATCTTCTCAAGACAGTCCTCAACGGTGATACGTGCCATGGTCCTCGGCGTCCTCCTAACGTTCCGCCGCTCCCCGAGGGAAGTCAATTATTTTAGCTGCCCGGGGCCCTTGAGCCCAACAAGGCGGTCAGCAGCGGCGCCAGGCGCCGGCGCTGCCGATCCAGGGCCAGCCGCCGGGCGCGCACGACGGCCTCCAGGTCCGCCAGGGCCTCCTCGAAGACCTCGTTGACCACCACGTAGTCGTACTCCCCGTAGTGGGCCATCTCCTCCACCGCTTCGGCCAGCCGGCGCCTGATCACCTCCTCGCTGTCCTGCCCCCGGCCCCGCAGCCGCTGCTCGAGCACCTCCAGGGAGGGCGGGAGGATGAACACCCCCACCGCCTCCGGCAGGGCGGCACGCACCTGCCGGGCTCCCTGCCAGTCGATCTCCAGGATCACGTCCACCCCCTCGGCCAGGCGCCCCTCCACCCAGGCCCGGGAGGTGCCGTAGCGGTGGCCGAAGACCCAGGCGTGCTCGAGAAAGGCGCCCGCAGCGGCCATCCGATCGAAGGTCTCCAGGTCCACGAAGTGATAGTGCACCCCGTCCTCCTCGCCGGGGCGGGGGCGGCGGGTGGTGTGGGAGACCGACAGCGACAGCCCGGGGACCCGCTCCACGAGGGCCCGCACCAAGCTGGTCTTGCCCGCTCCGGAGGGAGCGGAGACCACGTAGAGGATCCCTCGGTCCTGCGCCTCCATGCCCGCCGCCCCGCTCGCTCCCCTAATCACTCGATGTTCTGCACTTGCTCGCGCATCTGCTCGATGAGCACCTTGAGGTCCACCGCCGCCCGGCTCACGACCAGGTCCGCCGACTTGGCCGAGAGGGTGTTGGCCTCCCGGTGCAGCTCCTGCATCAGGAAGTCCAGGCGCCGCCCCACCGGCCCCCGGCACTCGCGCAGCAGGCGCTGCACCTCCCGGGCGTGGGCCTCCAGCCGGTCCAGCTCCTCGGCCACGTCCAGGCGTTGGGCCAGCAAGGCCACCTCTTGCTCCAATCGCCCAGGATCCAGCTCCCGCGCCTCCCCCTGGAGCTCGGCCAAGCGTTGGCGCAGCCGCTCCCGGGCAGCTTCCAGGACCCGAGGCAGACGCTCCCGAACCCGGGCCACCTGCTCCAGGACCTCCCGGGCCCGGCGGTCCACCAGCTCCGCTAGGCGGGCTCCCTCCCGGCCCCGGGCCTCCTGCAGGACTTCCACGGCTCGGTCCAGGAGGGCCAGGGCCTCCCGGTCCATTGCCTCCCGGTCTACCACAGGGGGGGCCAGCACCCCCGGCCAGGCCAGCAGGGCCAGCGGATCCACGGCGCCTGCCCGGCGCCCCAGCAGGGCAGCGGCCTCCTCCACGGCCCGAGCCAGACCCCCGGCCACCGGCCGCTGGAGGGCAGGCGCCGCCGCTTCCGGGTCCGGCTGCCAGCGCAGGGCGGCTTCCACCCGCCCCCGGGCCAGCGACCCGCGCAGCCGCTCCCGGACGGGCTCCTCCAGCTCGCGGAGCTCCTCGGGCAGGCGCACGCTCAGGTCCAGGTAGCGATGGTTGACCGAGCGCAGCTCCCAGGCCAGGGAGCCACTGGCGGCCCGGGCCTCGGCCCGGGCGAAACCCGTCATGCTCCGGACCATGCCTACCTCCCCGCCCGGCTGCCGATGGGCACCTGCCGATCTTAGCGGCCCCCCGCGGGCGGCGGAAGGGCTTATAATCGGCCGCCCCGCCCCGCGGTAGCGAAATCACCGGAACTCCAGGATCATGGCGAGCATCCGCCCCAGCGGCCGCGCCCCCGACGAGCTGCGGCCCATCCGCTTCACCCGGCGCTTCATCGAGCACCCTGAGGGCTCGGTGCTGGTGGAGTTCGGGCGCACCAAGGTGATCTGCAACGCTTCCATTGAGGAGGGGGTGCCCCGCTGGCTGCGGGGCAGCGGCCAGGGCTGGGTCACCGCCGAGTACGGCATGCTGCCCCGGGCCACCGGGGAGCGCACCCCGCGCGAGGCCGCCCAAGGTCGCCAGGGGGGCAGGACCCTGGAGATCCAGCGCCTCATCGGGCGGAGCCTGCGGGCCGTGGTGGACCTGGAGGCCCTGGGGGAGCGGACCGTCGTGGTGGACTGCGACGTGATCC
>WFXX01000169.1 GCA_015490395.1 Gammaproteobacteria bacterium
ACAGGGTCCCGGCCTGGTAGACGGGGCCCTGGGGGGCGAGGTGCTCCATCACGTCCCGGCGCCCCCCGAAGGCCCCCACGGGCATCCCGCCGCCCACCACCTTGCCCAGGCAGGTCAGGTCCGGGCGCACCCCGTAGCGGGCCTGGGCCCCGCCCAGGGCCACCCGGAAGCCGGTCATCACCTCGTCGAAGATAAGCAGGGCCCCGCTGGCGTCGCACAGCTCCCGCAGGCCCTCCAGGAAGCCGGGCACCGGGGGCACGCAGTTCATGTTCCCGGCCACGGGCTCCACGATGACGCAGGCGATCCGGTCCCCCAGGCGGGCGAAGAGCTCCCGGGCCGGGTCCAGGTCGTTGTAGGGCAGGGTGAGGGTGTGCTCGGCCAGGGAGGCCGGCACCCCGGGGGAGCTGGGCACCCCCAGGGTCAGGGCTCCGGAGCCGGCTTTGACCAGCAGGGCGTCGGCATGCCCGTGGTAGCAGCCCTCGAACTTGACGATCTTGTCCCGGCCGGTGAAGCCCCGGGCCAGGCGGATGGCGCTCATGGTGGCCTCGGTGCCCGAGTTGACCATGCGCACCATCTCCAAGGAGGGCACCAGCTCGCAGAGCCGCTCGGCCATGGCCACCTCCAGGGCCGTGGGGGCCCCGAAGCTCAGCCCCCGGGCGGCCGCCTCCTGCACCGCCTGGACCACCTTGGGGTGGGCATGGCCCAGGATCAGGGGGCCCCAGGAGCCCACGTAATCGATATAGCGGCGCCCGTCCTCGTCGTAGAGATAGGGCCCCTCCCCCCGGGCGAAGAAGACCGGCTCTCCCCCCACGCCCCGGAAGGCGCGCACGGGGGAGTTCACCCCGCCGGGGATGCGGCGCAGGGCCTGCTGGAACAGCTCGTGGGACCGGCTCATGCTCCTGCCTCCGGATGCTCGTCCTGGGGGGGCGAGGCCTGGTAGAGGGCTTGGAAGCGGCGGGCGGTGGCGCGCACGTCCCGCGCCTCCCAGAGCCCCCGCACCACCGCCAGCAGGTCGGCCCCCGCGGCCACCAGGGAGGCGCCATTGTCGGCGGTGATCCCGCCGATGGCAACCACCGGCAGGCCCAGCGCCCGCCGGGCCCGGCCGAGGAGCCGGGGGTCGATGCGGCACGCCCCGGGCTTGGTGCGGGAGGGGAAGCAGGCCCCGAAGGCCAGGTAGTCCGCTCCGGCCGCGGCCAGCGCACGGGCCCGCTCCAGGTCCCCGTAGCAGGAGACCCCGATGAGGGCCTGGGGTCCCAGTAGGGTGCGGGCGGACTCCATCGGGGGGTCGTCCCGGCCCAGGTGCACCCCCTGGGCCCCGGCTTCCCGGGCCAGCTCGGGGTGGTCGTTCACCACCAGGGGCACGCCGTGGCGGCGGCAGAGGGCGGCCAGCGCCCGGGCCCGCTCCAGGCGGCGGGCCGCGTCGGCCTCCTTGTCCCGGTACTGGAGCAGCACCGCCCCCCCGGCCAGGGCCTCGGCGGCGGCCTCCAGGAGGCGGGGGAAGGGCAGCACGCCGGCGTCGGCCACGGCGTAGAGGCCACGCCGGCCCCGCAGCAGGGGGTGGAGGCGGGAGGGCGCGGGCACCATCAGCTCCCGGGGCGGCGGAGGAGACGCTCCGGCTCCTCACCGCAGTGGGCCCAGTAGAGCCGGTTGGGCACCAGCTGGCCCATCCCCGCCCGATAGCCCCGGCGCAGGGCTTCCCAGGTGTACTCTTGGGCTTGGCGGGCGGCCGAGCGGGGATCCTCCCCTTGGGCCAGGAGGCCGGCCAAGGCCGAGGCCAGGGTGCAGCCGGAGCCGTGGTACTGGCCGGGGAGGCGCTCCCAGCAATAGCTCTCCAGGAGCCGGTGCCGTCCCCCCTCCCGGCCCCCGGCCTCGGTGCCGTAGAGGCGGTTGACCACCTGGTGCGGCGCGCGGGGCGCGGGCTCGTGGGTCCCGGTCAGGAGCACGAACTCGCAGCCCGCCTCCAGCAGCGCCTGGGCGCAGGCCTCGGGATCGACCGCCTCCGGGGCTAGCAGCCGGGCCTCGTGGGTGTTGGGGGTCAGCACCGTGACCTGGGGCAGGAGGAGGCTGCGCAGGGCCTCCACCACCTCGGCGTCCGCCAGGGAGGTCCCGCCCCCGGCGCGCAGCACCGGATCCAGCACCACCGGCAGGTGCCGATAGTCCATCAGCAGGGTGTGGACCGCGGCCACGTTGGCGGCGCTGGCGAGCAGCCCGATCTTGACCGCGGCCACCGGCAGGTCCTCCAGCACCGCGCGGGCCTGCTCCACCACCCGTGCCGCCTCCACGGGATAGAGGGCCTGCACGTCGCGGGTGTCCTGGACGGTGAGGGCGGTGACCACCGGGGCCGCATGACAGCCCATGGAAGCCAAGGCCTCGATGTCGGCAGCCAGGCCCGCCCCGCCGGAGGGGTCGTTGCCGGCCAGCACCAGGACCACAGGGACGGCGGCGGAGGGCACGGGGCGGTCCGGATCCGGGAACGTAGAGACCCTTATTCTAGCGCGGTCTCGCGGGAGGCGCCTTCCCGGGGGAACGGCGCCGGTGGAATAATGTCTCAAGATAAATTGGCCTAAGGAACATCGATGTGGACAGGAACATCGATGTGGACGCGAGGAGAGCGCGCATGAGCCAGGCAACCGCACCCACCGCCACGGACACCCCTTATCGCACCTACATGTGCGTCATCTGCGGCTTTGTCTACGATGAGGCCCGGGGCCTGCCCGAGGAGGGGATCCCGCCGGGCACCCGCTGGGAGGACGTGCCCGAGACTTGGCGATGCCCGGACTGCAACATGGGCAAGGCCGACTTCGAGATGGTGGCCCTCTGAGCAGGCGGCCGGTCCCTCCGCTGGGGGTTGTTCTCCAAGCTATTGAGCCACCCGAGTCCCGACCGGGCGCGCACCACCACCGCACCAAGCCGGGCAGACGGCGCTTTGGCCCAGGGTGACGGGGCCAGCGCAGCGAGCGCAGCAGGAGCCCGCGGGGGATGTCACCGGTTGGCGGCGCTTGGTGAGGCGGTGTCACGCCCGATGCCGCCTCTCTAACGACGCGCTCGTGGACCAGCCGGAGCGGCCGCCGCGCCTGGCGCCGACGGTGCGTGCCGGGAGGGTGGCTCTCGAGATGCCGTCGAGGGGCCGGCTTGGGAAGCTCCTCCGGTCTGAACCTAGCGGCGGCCGGGAAGGAGGCTATCGATCGCCACCGCGGGCTTTCCCCGTACCCGGAGTGCTTCCCATGGCTCGCTGAGGGTCACGCGCCTCCTTGGCCCTCACTGGCTTTCAGTCAGCGGGCCCCATGGCTTCGGCCAGCGCCTCCTCTGCTGCTTCAGCCTGGCCTTGCCCATCCCGGGCCGGGCCTCAGGGGCCCAAAAGAAGATCACGGCACTGGGCGGCGGATGCGTCCGGTGGCGGCGGGTGCTGTGGAGGCGGGGGGCTCGATGAATCGGGCCAAGGCCTCGCGCCAGGCCCACAGCCGGGCCTTCAGATGGGCGGACCAGGCCGCCGGCGAGAGCGGGGCCTCGGGCGGGGGCAGGGCC
>WFXX01000170.1 GCA_015490395.1 Gammaproteobacteria bacterium
GCCCCGCAGGGAGGCCCCCACCGTGCGCCCCCCCTCGCCGTGGTCCTTGGCCTCCTTGCGGTCGAAGGCCCAGGGCAGGTTCAGACCGTGGTCCCGGGCCAGGGCGATGGCCGTGGCCGCGGCCAAGGGGATGCCCTTGTAGGCCGGGCCGAAGAGGAGCTCCGGCCTCAGATCCGCCGCCAGCAGGGCCTGGGCATACCAACCCCCCAGGCGGGCCAAGGCCTCGCCGCAGCTGAAGGTCCCGGCGTCGAAGAAGTAGGGGCTCTCCCGGCCGGACTTGAGGACGAAGCGGCCCAGGCGCAGGGCCCCCCGCTCCAGGGCGTAGGCGATGAACTGGCGCTGATGAGGCTCCACGCGGCGGCCTCCCGGAGACGGCACGGCGAGGGGCCGATTGTACCGCCTCGCCGCCGCGAGCGCCTTTCTGGTAGGCTGCCCGCCCCGTGCGCATCGTCACCCTCAACGTCAACGGCCTGCGCGCCGCGGCCCGCAAGGGCCTCTTCCGCTGGCTGGCCGGGCAGGAGGCCGACGTGATCTGCCTCCAGGAGATCCGGGCTGCCGAGGCCCAGCTCCGGGGCGGGGCCTTTCACCTGCCCGGCTACCACCGCTACCTTTTTCCCGCCCGCCGCCCCGGCTACAGCGGCGTGGCCCTCTACTGCCGCCGCCGGCCGGACCGGGTGAGGGCGGGCCTGGGCTTTGCCCAGGCCGACGAGGAGGGGCGCTGGCTGGAGGCCGAGTTCGGCCGGCTCACCGTGGCCACCCTCTATCTGCCTTCGGGCAGCGCGGGGCCGGAGCGGCAGGCGGCCAAGTACGCCTTCATGGATGCCCTCTACGAGGCGCTGGCGGCCATGCGCCGCCGCCGGCGGCGCTACGTCATCTGCGGGGACTGGAACATCGCCCACAAGCCCATCGACCTGAGGAACTGGCGGGCCAACCAGAGGCACTCGGGCTTCCTCCCCGAGGAGCGGGCCTGGCTGGACCGGGTCTTCGGGGAGGTGCCCGGGGGGCTGGGCTGGGTGGACGGCTTCCGGGTGGTGAACCAGGAGGGCGGCCAGTATACCTGGTGGTCCCACCGGGGGCGGGCCTGGGAGCGGAACGTGGGCTGGCGCATCGACTACCAGGTGCTCAGCCCGGGCCTGCGGGCCGCGGTGGCGGGCGCTAGCATCTACCGGGGAGAGCGCTTCTCCGACCACGCCCCCCTGGTCATGGACTACGACCTGTAGGGGACCTGTAGGGGACCTGTAGGGCCCCGGGCCCGCAGGGCTCAGGCGCCGCCCGAGGGGGGCGGGGCCAGCAGCCGGTCGCGGATGGCGGCCAGGGTGGCCTCCTCCCGCTCCAAGGCGCGCAGGCGGCGCTCCAGCTCACGCAGCTTCTCCTCCAGCTGGTCCCGGGACTCGTTGATCCGGCACAGGGTCTCCAGGTGCTGGTCCAGCAGCCGCTTGTTCTCGGCCACCTGCTGCACCAGAGGGGCCCCGATGCGACGCAGCCACTCGTCGGCCTCGGCGTGGGCCCTCCGGAAGACCTCGCGGGCGTGGGCCACGAGGGAGATGAAGAACTTCTTGATGACGAAGTGCTGCTCCGTCATGGTGGTGAGCAGGCTGTTGCGGAAGGCCTCGGCCTCCTCGTACAGCCGCTCCAGGTGCAGGCGGTGCTCTTGGAGGGACAGGGGCGGGACCTGCACCGCTGGCAGGCCGTGCTCCTCCTGGAACTTGTGGTAGATGGTCTGCACCGCCTTCTGGGCGCGCTCGGCCTGGACGGTGACCTGGTGCATGGTGTCCCGCACCCCGTCGAAGAAGGTCTTCATCCCCCGCTTCAGGCCCACCGTGGTCCAGCTCTCGCGCATCTCCCGGCGGGTGCGCTCCACCAGCCGGTCCACCGCCTCCAGACTGAGCTGGTCCAGGATGGCCTTGGCGTGTTGCGCCAGGATCCGCCGGGCCGCCTGGAGGCTTTCCATGTTGCGGTTGTAGGCGGCTTGCCGCTCACGGGTCTTGCGCATGAGGGCGGCCACCGCCTCGCTGTTGCGCCCCGCCAAGGCGCGCAGCTCCTCCCACTGGCCACGGGTGGCCTCCATGCGGGCCAGGAGCTGGCCGCGGGTCTGCTCGAGGAGGCCGGCGGCCTTGGCCGCCACCGTCTCGTGGATGATGAGCTCCCGCGCGGGGAGCACCTCTTCGGCCAGGAAGGCCTCCAGGGCCGGCAGTCGGGAGCGGGCCAGGAGCTCGCCGTCGCCCCGGGTCTTGGCCACCAAGGCCTTCTGGGCGGAGACGGGAAAGACCCGCTCGGGATCGATCCCCAGGTGGGCGGCGCTCGCCTCCACCTGTCGGCGGATGTCGGCCTCCACCTCCTCCGGGGCCTTCATCTCGTCCCAGAGGGTGTCGATCTTGTTCAGCGCCGCCACCAGGCCGCGCCCCGCGCGGGGCTGGCGGATGTGGTGGCGCCAGAGCTCCAGGTCCGAGCGGGTCACCCCGGTGTCCGCGGCGAGCACGAAGAGCACCGCCTGGGCCTCGGGCAGCATGCTCAGGGTCAGCTCCGGCTCCGCCCCCAGGGCGTTGAGCCCCGGGGTGTCCAGGATGCATAGACCCTGCTGGAGCAGCGGGTGGGGGAAGCTGATGAGGGCGTGCCGCCAGGCCGGGATGCTCACGCGCTCCGGCGGGGCCGCCTCGGCCGCCGTCTCGGGGGCCAGACCCAGGCGTCGGGCCTCCTCCAAGGAGACCTCCCTGGTGCGGGTGACCTCCCGCAGGGCCTCGGCCACCTGGGCGGGGTCGTTGACCTGCAGGGGGATGTGCCGCCACCGATCCAGGCAGGCCTTGAGCTCGGCCAGGGTGGCGTCCTCGGCCCGGGTTTCCACCGGCAGCAGCCGGATATAGGCCTCGTCGGCCTCGCGGTCGTAGTAGATCTCGGTGGGGCACATGGTGGTGCGCCCTGCCTCGGAGGGCAGCAGCCGACGCCCGTAGTCGGCGAAGAAGATGGCGTTGATGAGCTCGGTCTTGCCCCGGGAGAACTCGGCCACGAAGGCCAGGGTGAGCCGATCGGCGTGCAGGGCCGCCAGCAGCTTCTCCAGGTGCCCCTCCAGCCCGGCCTGGTCCAGCCGGTGCTCCTGGAGCCAGCGGCGGTAGTCCAGGATGGCCCGGGCCACCTCCCCCTTCCAGCGGTCGAAGGCCCGGACCCGCTCGGTCAGCCGCGCCGCGGCCGGGGCGGCCGTGCGCGGGGCGGCGCTTTGCTCAAGTACCGTGGACGGCATCTCCAGTTCCTGAACGGCCCCCTCTCCGCCGGGCCCCCCTACCGGTCGGCCCCTCGGGCCCCTTGGGCATATCGGCCGGCAGGGGGGTGGCTTTAGCAGCCTGCCGGGCGGTTCCAGGATAGGGGAGGGCGGGTGCCGGCGGCCGTGACAGGGGGCACAGTTCCACGGCGGAGGGGCCGGCTCAAGGCGGCGGGAGCCAGGCGGGTAGACGCCTGGGGGCGCGGATCCGCACCCGCTTTTCCCGCCCCGAGAGGCCCCGCTCCACCCTCACCGCCGAGGGCGGCACACCGAAGAGGCTGGCCAGGAAGCGGCACAGGTGCGCATTGGCCTGCCCCCCTACGGGAGGCGCGGTCAGGCGCAGGCGCAGCCGCTCCCCATGGGGGCCGCAGACCTCGTCCCGGGAGGCCCTGGGCTGGACGCGCAGCTCCAGCACCAGGTCGCCCCCCTCCCAGCGGTGCCAGGGCACCGGCGCTTAGCTCAGTCCCCGGCCGAGCCCTGCCAGGGGCCCCACCACCAGGATCTTGGCCAGTTGCAGGACCAGGATGGCGAAGACGGGGGAGAGGTCCACCCCGGCCACCGGCGGGATCACCCGCCGCCAGGGCCGCAGCACCGGCTCGGTGAGCTGCTGCAGCAGCCGGGTCAGGGGGTGGTGGGTGTCGGAGGCCACCCAGCTCAGCACCACCTGCACCAGCACGGCCACGATGAACACGTTGAGGGTAAGCTCCACGGCCCCGGCCAGGGCCCCGAAGAAGACTCCTCCGGGATCGGGGGCTCGCCCCAGGGCCAGGTCCACCAGGAAGCGCTCGGCGGCTTGCAGCGCCAGCAGGAGCAGGATGGATGCCAGGTCCCAGCCTCCCCAGCCCGGGATGAGGCGGCGCAGGGGGCGCAGGGCGGGGTTGGTGACCTTGACCAGCATCTGGCAGAAGGGGTTGTAGAAGTCGGCGCGCACCCACTGCAGGAGCAGCCGCAGCAGCACCGCTAGGCTGTAGAGCCCGAACAGGGCTTGGATGAGGAACACCGCCGAGGCGGTGAAATAGGGATTGTGCTCCATTACCGCTCGCTCTCCTCGGCCTCCCCGCCGCGGGCCAGCTCCGCCGCCAGCTCCCGGGAGCGGTCCCGCGCGGCGCGCAGGGCCTCAGCGAAGGCCTCGCGCAGCCCGCGGGCCTCCAGCACCGCCAGGGCCCGCTCGGTGGTGCCCCCGGGCGAGGTCACCCGGCGCCGGAGGGCCTCGGGAGGCTCGTCTGCCTCCAGGGCCATCTTGGCCGCGCCGAAGGCCGTCTGCAGGGTCAACAGCCGGGCCTGCTCCGGGGGCAGGCCCAGGCTCCTTCCTGCCGCCTCCAGGGCCTCCATCACCAGGAAGAGGTAAGCCGGTCCGGAGCCGGAGAGGGCGGTGACGGCGTCCATGAGGGCCTCGTCCTCCAGCCAGAGGGTCAGGCCCACCGCCCGCAGCACCGCCTCGGCCCGTTCCCGGTGCCGCTGCCCCACGCCGGGGGGGGCGTAGAGGGCCGTGGCTCCTGCTCCCACCAGGGCGGGCGTGTTGGGCATGGCCCGCACCACGGCCGCCGCCCCGTCCAGCCAGCGGGCCAGGTCCGCGGTGCGCACCCCGGCGGCCACCGACACCACCACCGCCTCCCGGCCGGCCAGCGCCGGGGCGACCTCCCGGGCCACCGCGGGCACCAGGGCCGGCTTGACCGCCAGCACCACCACCTCCGCCCCGGCCGCCGCGTCCCGGTTGTCCGCCGTGACCCGCACGCCCAGCTGGGCGGCCAGGGCCTCCCGGGCCTCGGGCCGCGGGTCGGAGACGGTCAGGCGCGCCGGATCCTGGCCGGCGGCCACCAGGCCGCCAGCGATGCTGCGGCCCATGTTGCCGCCGCCGACGAGGGCGATGTGGCAGGGCTCCACCGGGCTCCCCCTCCCTGGCACCCGAAGGTTAGCACACCGGCCCCGGGCGGGCCGGCCCCTGCGAGGCACTGTCCCGCGGCGGGCGCGGGCCGAAGAGGGCGGTGCCCACC
>WFXX01000171.1 GCA_015490395.1 Gammaproteobacteria bacterium
CCCGTCCAGGGGCAGCGTCCGACCATCGGCACGCACCGCCAGCAGGAGATCTCCAGGGCGCAGCCGCCCGGCGGCCGGCCCTCGCGGGTCCACGGCCACCACCTGCAGGGCCTGCCCTTCCTGGGCTGACTCCACCCGCACCCCCAGCCAGGGGGTCATCGCTGCCGCCGCCACTGCCGCCGCTGCGGCCACCGCCGCCACAAGGGCAGCCAACAGGATGCGGGCCGCAGGCGAGAGGGACCACGGGGACGACCAGCGAGGCACAGAGGTGCCGTTGAGCACTCCTGGGGAAACGGTCTCTGACATCAAGTCCTTGCCGCAGCGGCCGCTAAGGCCTCAGAAGGGCAGCAACCCGCCCACGATGATTCGGCATCTCCGTCCCCGGCACAAGACGGTGTGCCCCGATCCACACGACGGGCCGCGGAGCCGGGAAGAGGACCATCCGAGGGAGGCATGGCTGGCGTGGGAGAGATGCTCCTTTTGGGCGGAAGCGGGGCCTTGGGCGTCGCCTCGGCCTGGCTGGCCCAGCGCCTGCAGAGCGAGCGCCCCACCGGAGCGGCCAAGGCCGCCCTGGCACTGGGGATGGGCGGCTTCGGTGCCCAGCTCCTGGTCCAGTCGGCCGTCCACACCCCGCTGCAATCCCCCGGCCCCCTGCTGCTGGCGGTGCCCCTGTGGCTCGCCGGGAGCCTGGCCTTCGTGCGCTGGCAGGCCCGGCGGCGCCTGCGCTGGGCCGCAGGTTCTGCCCTGGCCACCGCGGCCACGGCAGCCGTCGGCTTGGGAATGCCCCTAGGCGAGCCCAGCGTGGTCGTCACAGCGTGGCTGGCGGGCACCGCCGCCCTCACCATCGCGGCCCTGCGCTGGTGTCCCCACGGTCCTGTCGAGCTGCTGCGCTGGGCGGCGGCCCTTCCGGCGGGCGCGGCGCTGTGGGCCATGCCCCTCCTCGCAGGCCTGGGGACCGAGGAACCATCGCCCTCCGGGCACCATCCCACCGTGACCCTGGAGCTGGCCGCAGCAGCTGCCCTGGCGCTCCTCTACCTGCTCCTGCTCCAGGCCGCCCGAGACGGCAGGCTGTCCAATCCGTGGCTCACCGCGGCCAGCGTGGCCGTGGGCGTGGGCGGCCTGCAGCTGCTGAGCGGCACGGTCCCTGAGCGCGCCAGCATGCCGTGGGCGCCGTGGTGGCAGGGTCTGCTCCTGGCTCTGGTCCTGCTGCCCCTGCTCGTTCGGGCACAGCACCTCAGGCGGGAGCAGGCGCTGAGCACCGAGCTGCACCGCATCACCCATCGTCTGCTGACCGTGGAGGCAAGCGCGCATCTGTCCCTGGAGGCCTTTCTGCGCCGTGCCCTGGATGTGGTGCTGGAGCTCTCCTGGCTGGGCGGGGAGCGGCGCGGGGGCATCTTCCTGATGGAGCGGGACGGCCTCTTGCGGCTAGCCGCCCATCGGGGCCTGGAGCCGACAGTGCACGAGGCCTGCGCGGTGGTGCGCCCCGGACAATGCCTGTGCGGGCAGGCGGCGGCGCGCCGCCAGCTCGTCCACAAGGCGACCCTGGACCACGAGCACAGCATCCGACCCCCGGGCATGGCCGACCACGGCCACTACAACGTGCCCCTGCTCCGGGGGGAGGAGCTGGTGGGGGTGCTGCTGCTCTATCTTCCCGCCGGCCACGCCTACCAGCCCTGGGAGGCCCGGGCCCTGGAGAGCCTGGCCGAGGTGCTGGCCGGCCTGATCCAGCAGCACCGGCTCCGGGAGCAGCAGCGGCTGCTCCATCAGGCAGTGGAGCAGGGCCGCCAAGGGGTGCTCATCACCGACGCCCGCCAGCGCATCCTCTACGTCAACCGTTTCTTTTGCGAGGTCACCGGCTACCGGGCCGAGGAAGTGCTCGGCCAGAACCCCAACATGCTCTCCTCCGGGCGCCACGACCAGGCCTTCTACCGAGCCATGTGGCGCCGCATCCGCCAAGAGGGTCGCTGGGAGGGGGAGATCTGGAACCGGCGCAAGGACGGCAGCATCTATCCCGAGTGGCTAAGCATCACGGCCATCCGGGACCACCATCAGCGCATCACCCACTACGTGGGCGTCTTCACCGACCTGTCCGAGGTGCGCGCCGCCCAGGAGGAGATCCGGCACCTGGCCTTCCACGACACCCTCACCGGCCTGGCCAACCGCCCGTGCCTCCAGGAGCACCTCCAGCAGGCCCTGGCCCGCGCCCGCCGGCGCGGGGGCCGGGTGGCCCTGTTGTTCATCGACATGGACCGCTTCAAGGCCATCAACGACACCCTCGGGCACACGGTGGGCGACGAGGTGCTGCGCGAGATCGGGCGCCGCTTGCGCGCCAGCCTGCGCCAGGAGGACGTGGTGGCCCGCCTCGGGGGGGACGAGTTCGTGGTGCTGCTAGCGGGGGGCGAGCGCGAGGGCGTGGTCCACCAGGCCCGGGCCACGGCCCGCAAGCTCCTGAGGCTGCTGGAGGAGCCCATCCGGGTAGGCCATCACACCTTCCATCTGAGCGCCAGCATCGGCATCGCCCTCTACCCCGACGATGCCGCCACCGCCGAGCAGCTGCTGCAGTACGCCGACGCCACCATGTACCAGTCCAAGCGGGCCGAGCGGGGCCGCTTCCGCTTCTTCTCCAGGCGGGTGAACGAGGGCCTGCAGCGGCGGGCTGCCATCGAGGAGGCCCTGCGGGAGGCGATAGCCGGCGGGGAGCTGACCCTGCACTTCCAGCCCAAGGTGCGTCTGTCCGACGGGGCCCTGGCCGGGACCGAGGCCCTGTTGCGCTGGACCTCCCCGCGCCTGGGGCCGGTCAGCCCTGCGGAGTTCATCCCGGTGGCCGAGGAGAGCGGCCTGATCCTGGACGTGGGCCTCTGGGCCCTGGAGGCGGCCTGCCGGCAGAAGCGCCAGTGGCTGGACCAGGGGCTCTGTCCGCACACCGAGGGCTCCCACATCGCGGTCAACGTCGCCCCACGTCAGATTCAATCTCCGGGCTTCGTCCGCCAAGCCATCGACCTGCTGGCGCGCTACGGCCTGGGACCGGGCCAGATCCAGTTGGAGCTCACCGAGACGGGCCTGATGCGGCACCACGAGGCGGTGGCCCGCTCCCTGGCCGCGCTCAAGGAGGCCGGCTACACCTTGGCGGTGGACGACTTCGGCACAGGCTACTCCTCCCTGGCCCGGCTGCGGGACTTCCCCATCGACCTGCTCAAGATCGACCGCTCTTTCGTGGCGGACCTTACCGTAGATCCCGAAGATGCGGCCATCGTGCGGGCCATCATCGACATGGGCCGGGCCCTGGGGATCCCGGTGTGTGCCGAGGGCGTGGAGACGGAGGCCCAGGTGGCCTTCCTGCGCCACCATGGCTGCCTCTACGGGCAAGGCTTCTATTTCGGGCGGCCGGTGCCGGCCGAAGAGCTCGAAGCGCTGATGGGCCGCCGCGCGGCCAGCCGCCTGGGGCATCCACCCCTGCGCGAGACGGAGGCGGAGGCGCGCTGAGCCCACCACCACCCAGAGGCCGGGTCGAGCTCACGCGCTCGCTGCGGCGGGGCTGAGCCGGTAGACGCTGACGCGGTTGCGCCCGCCTTGCTTGGAGGCATACAAGGCCCGGTCTGCCCGATCCAGCCAGCGCTGGGCACCTTCCCCGGGGAGGTACTCGGCCACCCCCAACGAGACCGTGAGGCGCTCCACCACCTCACCGGTATCCACCCGCCGCACCCGGGCGCGCTCAAAGGCCGCCCGTATGTCCTCGGCTACCGCCGCAGCCTGCTCCAACGGGGTCTCGGGCAGCAGCACGGCCATCTCCTCGCCGCCGATGCGGGCGGCCAGGTCCTGCCCTCTGGTCCTGCGCTTGAGCACCTGGGCCAAGGCGGCAATGACCCGGTCGCCAAAGAGGTGCCCATAGGTATCGTTGACGCGCTTGAAGTGGTCGATATCCAGAGCCACCAGGGACAAGGCGGCCATCTCCCCGGCCTCCCGCCGGGCCACCGCCTCGGCCAAGGCGGCGTCGAAGGCGCGCCGGTTGGCCAGCCCGGTGAGCGGATCGGTCTCCGACTGGTGCCGAGCCGCCTCCAGCTGCTCCCTGAGCAGGGCCACCTCCCGCTCGCGCTCCTGGAGCCGGGCGGCCAGCGTCCGCATGGAACGGCCCATGCTGGAGGTCTCCCGCAGGAGGCCCTCCACCAGGCCCCGCAAGGCGGCCAGATCCAGCGTCCCGCTCCGGGCCTCCTCCTCCAGGGCCCCGTCCAGGTCCCGGCCAGCCCGCTCCAGGGCCCGCCGGTAGCGCTCGGTCTCGGAGCCGACCTCCTGCATGGCCTGTCGCACCTCCTGCACCAGGCGGTGCAGCACCTCGCGCACCTCCCGGTGCTCGGCCAGGCGGGCCACGTGGCTCTCATAGAGCTCCTGGATAGCCTGCCCGTCCAGCGGCTCGCCCCGCGCGCAGAGGGCGTCCACAGCTTGGCGCAGGCGGGGGTTGATGCCCGCCAGGTACTCGTACCAGACGGCGTAGGTCAACGGGTGGTAGGGTGCCGGGTGGCGGGCCATGCGCTCGATGGCCAGCCGGAGGATCTCGGCGGTCTGCTCCCGGGTCTCCTGGTAGTCCATCATGCCCGCCTCGCGTCCCTTGGGCGGCATGGCTGCACCCTTGGACCTGCCCTCCCCTGTATCGTCACGAGACGACGCAGTTTGATATGGGGATTGATATGGGGGGGGAGGCCCCCTGGGCTCTAGGCTCTCCCAGCGTAGAGCCCGGCCGGCCAGCACCGGCGCGGCACCCGGCCAGCCAGGCCAGCAAGCCCAAAGCCGCCCAAGGGCCCACGGTGCCGCCGCCGCCGATCTTGCCCAGGGGCAGGCTGAACAGGTCCTCCCCCCCTGTGCCGCTGCCCGCGGGCACGGGAAGGCTAGCCGCCAGCACGGCGGCCCGGGAGCCCACCGCCGCCGCCCAACCGCCACCTGCCGCCACGCCCCAGAGGGCGCTCCGCGGGCCTCCGAAGGGCACGCTCTCTGGGGCCCAGGCCCGCCCGTCGGCGCTGGCCAGGATCACCCCCCGGTCCCCTACCACCAGAAACTGGCCGCTGGCCGGCTCCCAGAGCACGGCGTGCAAATCGCGCTGCGTGGGCGAGGCCTCCTGGGTCCAGACGGTCCCGTCCGGGCTGGTGAGGATGGTGCCGCCGTCGCCCACCGCCACCAGCAACCCCAGATCGGGGCTCCAGGCCACGCCCCGGAGGTTGGCCATGACGCCGCTGCTCTGGGGCGTCCAGACATCGGCCCCCACGCTGGTGAGCACCGTGCCGGCATCCCCCACCACCACCCAGCGCTGGATGTCCGCGGCCCAAACCACGGCGCGGAGGCTGGCCGTCACCCCCACCGCCGAGGGCGGCGTCCGGGGCAGGCTCCAGGAGCCCGAGCTGCCGCTGCCCTTGAGCACGAAGCCGCCGTCGCCCACCGCCACGAAGCCCAACCCGGCGCCTACCCCCGCCCCGTTAGCCGCCACGGCGCGCAGGGCCGGCACCGGATTGCCGACGGCGTCCTGGATCCCAGACAGGTCCCGCTGATACCACTGAAGGTGCTCGTTGGGCCCGCTGCCCCGGGTGCTGTCGGGGTCCGCGCTGGCCACGATGACCCCCATGCCCCCCGAGGAGCCCACCGCCACGAAGGCGTCCAGGGACCCTGACCACGTCACCCCTTCCAGATCGGCACTGAAGCCCGAGACCACCTGCCCGGCGCTGTCGTGCACCCTGCCGGGGTTCCAGCGCCCCAGGTCGTCGCGGCCTACCAGGAGCTCGCCGTTGCGGCCCACCGCGGCCAGGAAGCCGCCGCCGGCGGCTGCCGCCCGCAGCAGGTTGCGGCTCACCACCCGGGAGGCCTCCTGCAGGCCGCCCACCGGCCCCGAGGCCAAGGTGCCCTGGGCCCCGGCCACGTGGACGGTGGCCCCGTCCACCGCCACCCCCTCCAGGTCCCGGCTCATGCCGGGGATGTCCACC
>WFXX01000172.1 GCA_015490395.1 Gammaproteobacteria bacterium
CTCCTGGGCCCGGCCCCGCCCCTGGCCCATGGTGGCGGTGGCCCGCCGCGCCCCGCTCTGGAGGCGCTCGATCATCTCCTGGATCTCCCGGGTGGACTGCTCCGAGCGCTGGGCCAGGGTGCGCACCTCGTCGGCCACCACGGCGAAGCCCCGGCCCTGGTCGCCGGCCCGAGCCGCCTCGATGGCAGCGTTGAGGGCCAGGAGGTTGGTCTGCTCGGCGATGTCCCGGATCACGTCCAGCACCTTGCCGATGTTGCCGCTCTCGCGCTCGAGCTGCTGGATGACGTCCGCGGCCTGCTCCACCTCCGAGGCCAGGGCCTCGATGGCCTGGACCGTCTGCTGCACCACCTGGCGGCCGTGGCCCGCCTCCCGATCGGCCTCGCCGGCGGCATTGGCCGCCTCCGTGGCGTGCTGGGCCACCTCACGCACGGTGGCCGACATCTCGTTGATGGCCGAGGCCAGCTGCTCGGTCTCGGCCTCCTGCCGCTGCGCCCCCTGGCTGGAGCGCTCCACCACCGCCTTCATCTGCTCGGCGGCCGAGGCCAGGTGGGAGGTGGCCGCGACCACCTCGCTGACGATGGCGCGCATCTTGCCGAGGAAGACGTTGAACCAGCGCACCAGCTCGCCCACCTCGTCGTTGCCGCGGTGGGGGAGCTGACGGGTCAGGTCGCCGCCGCCGCCGGCGATCTCCTCCATGGCGGCGGCCACCTCCCGGAGGTTCCGGCTGATGGCCGAGCCCACGCCCCAGGCCGCCAGCCCCAGCACCAGCATGCTCACCAGCCCCAGGCTCACGCCCCAGAGCAGCACCCGCCCGGCGCTGTCGTTGACCTCGGCGATGAGGGCGGCAAAGTCTTGGGAGCGAGCCTCGCGGAAGGCCTCCAGGTCCTGGGAGAGGCGCTTGTAGGCCTGGCCCAGGCGCTGCACGTCCTGCTGCATGGCCTCCGGGTCCAGGGCCCCCTCCATGAGCCCGCGGCTGATGCGCTCGGCCAAGGCGGCGTAGGCCTGCAGCAACCCTCCCAGCTCCTGGAGCTCGCCTTGGGCGCCAGGCAGCAGGCGCCCCAAGGCCTCCAGGTTACCTTGGAGCCGGCGCACCTCCTGGCGGGCCTCCTCCAGCAGGGACTCCTCCCCGGCGCTGGCTGCCATGGTGAAGGCCTGCTTGATCTTGTCCAGCAGGGCCACATTGGCCTGGGCGTGGGCCAGGGCCGGTAGATAGACGCTTTGGATCTGGTCCAGCCGGGCCCGGTTGGCCGAGTTGGCCGTGGCGTTGATGCCCACGTAGGCCCCGAAGCCCAGCACGCTGATCAGGCCCAAGGCCAGGATCTTAAACTTCACGGAGACATTGGCCAGCTTCATCGGCTCCTCCTCCCCTGCGGGGGTGCTCCAGCGCCTCCCGGGAGTTCCATCGGCCTCCCGACACCAGCCCTTGAGGCTGGGCTCACTCCACCTCCAGCACCACGCGCACGCTGCCGTCCACGGCGGCGCTGTCCACGTAGCCGATCCCGCCCGGGGTGGAGGCCACGAAGCGCTTCACCGCATCGTCCCCGCCCACGGCCTTCGGCGGCGTGGCCCGCCCGGAGAAGATCTGGGCCGACCAGTAGGACTTGAGGCGGGCCGGGCTCTTGCCCAGCACCTTCTTGGCAAAGGCCGCGTATAGGGGCGAGGCCTCGTCCTGGTTGACGGGCTGCGCCGCCTCGCCCGAGGGCAGCTTCTTGCGCTTGCCGAGGAAGATGGCCTTCACCTGGGCCTTGCTCAGCTGCTCCACGCCGGCCTGGGGGTTGACGATGACGGCGATGCCGGCCTGGGCCGCGCCGGCGGCCAGCGCCAGGGCCGCCGCCAGCAGCCACCGCCTCCCGTGCTGCCTCCTGCTCATCGCTGCGCCTCCTCTCCTCAGAAGACCACGTCGAAGGACACCGCGGCCATGTTGACGTCCGCCCCCGGCGCCACCCGGGTGTCCGGCGCCGTGGCGTCGTAGAACAGGCCCTTCCCGCTGGTGTGGATGCGGCTCAGCTCGAGCTTGACGCGGGCGTTGGCGCTCAGGCCGTAGGTCAGGCCCACGCTGGCGATGTTGTGCCCATCGCCGTCACCCTGGCGCCAGTACTGATAGGTGGCATGCGGCAGGAGGCGCTCGGTGACCCAGTAGCCCAGGGTGGCGTACCAGGAGCGGGAGTCCATGGTGCGCCGGCCCATCATGGTCACGTCCATGGACACGTCGGCCCACTCGGCGTAGGCCAGCACCCCGGCCCAGTCCACCTTGGCCCCCACCAGGGCGGCGGAGTGACTCTTGCCCTCCATCATGGCCGCCATGCCGGAGGTGGGATCATCGGGGCGCATCACGCCCTTGTAGGCCGAGGCCTGGAGCAGGAGCTGGTCGTTCCAGTTGGCCCGGGCGGTGAGCCCCCGCAGGCGCCTGACCACCATGGTGGACAGGTCCACCTGCCCCAGGAAGAGGTCGGCCTCCAGGCTCCAGTCGCCCGCCTCGCCGCTCCAGAGCAGGTCCGCCCCCGTGTAGCCC
The DNA here is from genome assembly GCA_015490395.1 of Gammaproteobacteria bacterium. GTDB lineage: Bacteria > Pseudomonadota > Gammaproteobacteria > DRLM01 > DRLM01 > S141-70. Next base: position 2,513 of record WFXX01000172.1, read on the forward strand.
TCCCGGGTGGCCTGGGGGCCGTCCGAGGAGCGGGAGTAGATCACCAGGGGCGGCTCCACCCAGGGATAGCTCACCCCCACCCGCACGTATTCATTGACCAGGCCCACGGGGAACTTGAGCTTGCCGGCGCGCACGGCCACGGCGTCGGTGGCCTGCCAGCGGGCGAAGGCCCAGTCCAGGTGGGCGACGTAGTTGTCCTCCTCGATGGAGTTGAAGAGCTGGGAGGCCACGGTGAGCCGGTCGGAGACCCGGGAGGTGACGTTGAGCCCGGCGCGGGTGCCGCGCAGGCTCCCCTCGTGGTTCACCCCCTGCTCGTGGCGCCCCCCCTGGAAGAGGGGGTTCTTGTCGGTGACGGCGTACTGGGCGGACAGGAAGCCCCGCACGGTGGTCCGCTCGGCCCAGCCTGAGGCCGCGGCGGCCCCGGGGGCCAGCCCGGAGGCCAGAGCCAGCGTCACCGCCGCGGTGACGGAGACCCGCCCTGTCCCGGCCCCCGCAGGCTTGTCGCTGTGGTTCCCTTGCATCTTGCTTCTCCTCCCCATGGCAGCGGGCTCCACCCCGCCGACCCCACCGGACGAGGCAGCGGGCACCAGCCCGTCGATCCCATCGGTCCCGTCCCCTATCGGCGTGGGCACGGAA
>WFXX01000173.1 GCA_015490395.1 Gammaproteobacteria bacterium
CCCCAAGGCCCTCATCGCCCCCCATGCCGGCTACCTCTATTCCGGTCCGGTGGCCGGCAGCGCCTATGCCCGCCTGGCCCCCTGCGCCAGGGGGATTCGCCGCGTGGTGCTGCTGGGTCCCTCCCACCGGGTGCCCCTGCCTGGCCTGGCGGTGCCCGAGTCCGAGGCCTTCCGGACCCCGCTGGGGACGGTGCCTTTGGACACGCCGGCCCTGGAGGAGCTGGTGGCGCGCCTCCCCCAGGTGCGGCGCCTGGAGCAGGCCCACGCCCAGGAGCACAGCCTGGAGGTGCACCTGCCCTTCCTGCAGGAGGTGCTGGAGGAAGGCTTCCGCCTGCTGCCCCTGGTGGTGGGCGAGGCGGATCCGGAGGTCGTGGCCGAGGTTCTGGACCACCTCTGGGGCGGGGAGGAGACCCTGTTGGTGATCAGCTCGGACCTCTCCCACTACCTGGACTACGAGAGCGCCCGCCGGCTGGATGCCCTCACCTCCGAGGCCATCCTCGCCCTCCGTCCCGAAGGGGTGGGCCCACACCAGGCCTGCGGCCGTCGCCCCATCGCCGGCCTCCTCCTGGCCGCCCGCCGGCGGGGCCTGGAGGCGGAGCTGCTGGACCTGCGCAACTCGGGCGACACCGCCGGCCCCCGGGACCAGGTGGTGGGCTACGGGGCCTACGCCTTCGTGCCTGCCGCGGGGTGGAGGCCTTCGTGAGCCTGAGCGCGGCGGGCCAGAGCCGGTTGCTGGCCCTGGCGGCCCGCTCCATCCGGCGGGGCCTGGAGGAGGGCCGGCCCGAGCCGGTCGCTGGCCCCCTGCCCGCGGAGCTGACCGCCCGGCGAGCGGCCTTCGTGAGCCTGCACCGCGCCGGCGGGGCCCTCAGGGGCTGCATCGGGACCCTGGAGGCCCGCCGCTCCCTAGCCGAGGAGGTCAGCCGGCAGGCCTTCGCCGCCGCCTTCCGGGATCCCCGCTTCCCGCCCGTGGAGGCGGAGGAGTTGGCCGGGCTGCACCTGGAGATCTCCGTGCTCGATCCCCCGGAGCCCCTGCCCGCCCTGGAGGAGCCCGCGCTCCTGGCACGGCTGCGCCCGGGCGAGGACGGGCTGATCCTGGAGGATCCGGCCAGCGGCCGGCGGGCCACCTTCCTGCCCCTGGTGTGGCGCTCCCTGCCCGATCCGGCCCGCTTCCTGGCCGAGCTCAAGCGCAAGGCCGGGCTGCCCCCGGAGCACCGAACGGTGGGGTTGCGGCTGTGGCGCTATCGGGCCGAGGCCTTCGGGGCCGAGGCCAGCGTGGCCGAGCTGGCCGCCTCGGCCGGTGGGGTCTGAGACGCCGGACCGGCGCCCCGGAGGGCCTTAGGGCGCCCCTCCCTCCGAACGCGGGAGGCAGCGGCCCCGGGAGCCCGGGGCACAGACGGTGCCATCGGGCCAGATGGCGTGGTCCAGCCAGGCGTCCTCGAGGCGGGCCCCCTCCAGCCTGGCCCCGGTGAGATCGGCATAGGCCAGGTGGGCCCCTTCCAGACGCGCCCCCCGCAGGTCCGCCCGCCGGAGGCTGGCCCCGGTGAGCACCGCCCCTCGCATATCCGCCCCCGACAGGTCTGCCAGGTTCATGATGGCGTAGGAGAAGTTGGCCTCCATCAGCCGGGCCCGGCTGAGGTCGGCCCCGGTGAGACGGGCGTTGTACAGGCGCGCCCCGCGCAGGTCCGCCTCAGTCAGCTGCACCCCGTCCATGAAGCAGTTGTCCCAGCGGACCCGGGGGGCGGGGGCGGCGCTGCAGTCGGGACCCGGCGTGGCCAGGATGGCCCGGGACTGCTGCACCAGCCAGCCACCGCCGGCCAGCCCCACGAGGGCCAGCAGCACGATGAGCGGCACGGCCCAACGGGGCTCCCGGGGCACCTGGCGTTCGCGCCGGGCCCGGCGGCGGCGCAGGGCCACCAGCTCGGGCGGCTCCGGCGCCCGGCGGTCCCTGCCGCTGCGCTGGTCGCGCCCGCCGGGAGGGGGCGCCTGGGCCCGGCGGCGCTCGCGCTGGCGCTCATCGGCCCAGCGGCGGGCCGCCTCCAGGCGCTCCCGGGCCACCGGGTCGCTGAGGTCGGCCTTCATGACCTGGGGGATGAGCTCGGGCACCTCCTTGACGGGGAGCCAGCGCTCGCCGTCGGCGCTGACCTCGTCCTCCAGGCGCACCCGCCCCAGC
>WFXX01000174.1 GCA_015490395.1 Gammaproteobacteria bacterium
CCCCAGGTAGGGGTTGGACGTCACCAAGGCAGGCACGGGGCAACGGTCGCGGTGCTCCGGGGCCAGCACCACCGCCCCGGCGCGGGTGGAGGCCAGCAGCCGAACGTAGCGGGGATTGGCCAGAAAGCTGAGCTCCCGCGGCCCAGCCCGCTCCAGGCTGGCCACTCCGTCGATCTCCCGCCAGCCCTCGCCCGTCAGCTCGGCGCCGATGCGGCGGGCCAGCTCCGCCAGCGTCCAGCCCAAGGGATCGGCCCTCAGGGGGCGGAGGCCCCGCCCTGCCCCTGCCGCCCCTCCCGGGCCTGCCGGCGCAGCCGCTCCAGGACCCGGCCGGTGAGATCCACCCGCTCGCTGGCGTAGGCCACCCCATCATAGAGGATCAGGTCGTAGCCCAGCTCCTGTCCCAACCCCTCGATGGTCTGCTGCACCATCTGCAGCAGCCGGGAGATCTCCTCGTTGCGGCGCAGGCTGAAGTCCTCGCGCAGGTCCTCCTGGGCCCGGGCCAGCTCCCGGCGGCCCTCCAGGAGCCGGCGCTCCAAGCGCCGGCGCTCGTCCTCGCTCATGATGGCCCCGTCTCGGGCCAGACGATCCTCCAGCTCGCGCAGCTCCTTCTGCCGGGCCACCAGCTGATCCTGGCGCAGGGCGAACTCCTGCTTCAGCCGCTGGCTCACCGCCTCGGCCTGGGGGGCCTCCTGAAGCAGGCGGGCCGCGTTGACATAGCCCACCTTCAGCGCATCCGCCCAGGCAGCAGGCACGGCGAAGACCAGCAGCAGGACCGCTGCCGATGCCACCGGGCCGCTCCGGCAGGTCCCCGAGGGATGGGATGGTTTGCTCATGATGACGATCTGGATGGATGATCCGGGCGGAGGGCGGACCAAGCCCACGTCTCCGCTTCTGAAGTCAGAAGGGGGTTCCCAAGGCGAACTGAAAGGCCTGGGTATCGTCCCCCGCGCGAGCATTTAACGCCCGTGCCACGCTGAAAGTCAACGGTCCCACCGGCGAGAGCCACATCAGGGAGACCCCAGCGCCCAGGCGCAGGTCGCTGGGGTCGAAGTCCTCCACCGTCGAGTAGACCTGCCCGGCGTCCAGGAACAGGCCCAGACGCAGGGAGTGGGTGTCCTCCACGAAGGGCGGCGCCGCCAGCAGCTCCACCCCCGCCACGGTGCGCAGGGCCCCACCCAAGGGCACCCCTCCCTCCCGCGGGCCCAGGGACAGGGAGCGGTAGCCGCGTACCGAGCCGATGCCACCTGCATAGAAATGCTCATAGAAAGGGAAGCCCTGGGTGCCCCCATAGCCCCAGCCGGCAGCCAGTCGGGCCCGCAGCTGCAGAGTCAGGCGTTGGGTGAGCGGGAAGTAGGCCCGCGTGTCCGAGGAGAGCTTGGCATAGGTCAGCCCCCCAGGCAGGGCCCAGGTCATGCTCAGGCTCTCCAGGAAGCCCCGCTCAGGGAAGAAGGCCCGGTTGCGGCTGTCCCGGGTCCAGCCCAGGGTGAGTTGATAGGCATTGAAACGATCACCGTTGGCCGCGAGGAAGTCACGATAAAGCTGCGGCGTGGCCGGACCGGTGCGCACCCGGGTCCGATCGTAGCCCAGGCTGAGGTTCAAGGTGTCGTACTCGCTGCGAGGTATGCTGTAGCTGAGGCTACCGCCGGCGACGTCCGAGGTGTAAGGGGCCAAGGTGATAAGCGCCCCCCGCGTGTCCGTGGCCCGCACATAGAGATTAAAGCCCCGCGAGATACCCTCGGGTGTGTAGTAGGGGTTGGTGTAAGCTATGTTATAAATGGTGTTGAAGGCGCTGTTGTTGAGGGTGACGGCCACTCGCTTGCCGGTGCCCAGGAAATTGTCCTGATTCACACTGGCATTGAGCAGCAATCCCTGGGACTGGGAGAAGCCGGCCCCCACCATGAGGGTGCCGAAGGAGGATCGCTCCTTTACCGTGTAGCGCACGTCCACCTGGTCCTGGGCATCCGGCACCCGGGGGGTCTCTACGCTCACCTCCTCGAAGTAGCCTAGGCGCAGCAGCCGCTCCCGAGAACGGCGTACTCTAGCCGTGGACAGCCAGCTCCCCTCCAGTTGACGCACCTCGCGGCGAATCACCTCGTCCCGGGTGCGGACGTTGCCCGCCACCTGCACCCGGCGCACGTAGACGCGCCGCCCGGGGTCTACGTAGAAGGTCAGAGCCACGGTGCGCCGCTGCCGGTCCACCTCGGGCACCGGGTTGATGTTGGCGAAGGCATAGCCCTCCTCCCCTAGACGGTCGGCGATGCGGGTGGCAGCCTCGGTCACGCGCCGGCGGGAGAAGAGCTCCCCCGGGCGGATGGCCACCAGACGTTGCAGCTCCTCGGCCGGCACCACGGTGCTGCCCGCCAGGCGCACCTCCGAGACGCGGTAAGGCTCGCCCTCGTGCAGGACGATCACGATGTGAATGTCGCGCAGGTCCGGGCTGATGGTGACCTGGGCGGCAGTGATGTCAAAGTCGATGTAGCCCCGGTCCATGTAGAAGGAGCGCAGGGCCTCCAGGTCCGCCTCCAACTTGGGCTTGGCGTAGCGGTCGCGGCGGGTGAGGAAAGCCAGCGGCCCCCCGGGGCCAAGGCGCATGCGCCCTAGCAGGGTCCGGGCATCGAAGGCCCGGTTCCCGATGAAGGCGATGCGCCGGATGCGGGCCACGGGGCCCTCGTGGATGCGCAGGAAGATCGCCACCCGGTGGTCGGCGAGCTCCTCCACCTTGGCACGCACGCGCGCCCCATAGCGGCCCTGGTTGAAGTATTGCCGGCGCAGCTCCAGCTCCACCCGCTCCAGCAGGGAGCGATCGAAGACCCGTCCCTTGGCCAGACCCACCCGCTCCAGGGCCTGCTCCAGATCCTCCTTGCGTAGGCTCTTGTTGCCCTCGAAGCGGACCTCGGCGATGGCAGGCCGCTCCACCACCCGCACCACCAAGGTGCCGCCTTCGCGCTCCAGGCGCACGTCCTCGAAGAAGCCGGTACGGAACAAGGCCCGCACCGCCTCAGCCGCTCGCCGGGGGGTCAGGCGCTGGCCCTCCTCGATCACGAGATAGCTGTAGAGCGTCTCCAGCTCGATGTGCCGCAGGCCCTCCACCCGGATGGCCCGCACGGTGAAGGGCTCGAACACCGAGGCCCCTGCTGCTGGGGCCTCGGCCAGCAAGGCCGCGACCCCCAGCAGGAGGACGGCCACGAAGCCTCGCGGTGACGAGCCGCTTCCCCTCACCGCAGCAGGTGGACCAGATCGTTGTAGAAGGCCAAGGCCATGAGGGCCAGCAGCAGGACGATGCCGATGCGCTGGCCCACGGCCTGGGCCGCCTCGGAGACCGGGCTGCCCTTGACCAGCTCCACCAGGTAGTAGACCAGATGCCCCCCGTCCAACAGGGGCACGGGGAGCAGGTTGATCACCCCCAAGCTGATGCTCACCACCGCCAAGAAACCCAGGAAGGCCACCAGACCCGCGGTGGCCGAGGAGGCGGCGTACTGGGCGATGCTGATGGGCCCGCTGAGGTTGGCTACAGAAAGCTCGCCGGTCAGCATGCCCGCCAACATGCGTAGGGTGAGGGCGGTGACCTCCCAGGTCCGGGCCAGCGCCCGGCCCAGGGCCTCATGGGGCGGATAGCGCCGCTCCACCCGCAGCTCCTCCAGCAGCCCCTCGGGCACCGTCACCGCCGCCCCGATGCGGCCGATGGTCTCGCGCCCCGAGGCCACCGGCTCAGGACGCAGCATCAGCTCCAGCTCCTCGCCCCCACGCTGCACGCGCACCCGGATGGTCTGCCCAGGCCGGGCCCGGACGTAATGGACCCATGCCTCCCAGTCGGGGATGATCTCGCCATCGGCCTCCAGGATCAGGTCCCCGGGGCGTAGCCCAGCGCGCTCAGCCGGCCCCCCGGGCTCCAGCTCGGCCAACCGGGGGGGCACCCGGGGGCGGATGGGCTGCATCCCCACCGTCTCGAGCAGATTCCCCCGGTCCAGATCCTGCGCCACCGCTTGCAGATCCAGGCGCAGCAGGCGTCGCACACCTTCTCGCTCCACCTCCAGGCTCACCGCCCCCTGGTCCAGCACCCGGTGCAGCAGGGCCATCACCACCTCGCTCCAGGTGACGGTGGGCTCGCCGGCCACCGCGACGATGCGATCCCCGGGCTCCAGGCCGGCCTCGTAGGCGGGGCTCCCCGGCGCCACCTCGCCCACCACCGGCTTGACTCCGCTCACCCCCAGCATGAACACCGCCCAATAGAGCAGCACGGCCAAAAGAAAATTGAAGGCCGGCCCCGCGGCCACGATGGCGATGCGCGTGCCCACCGGCTGGCGGTTGAAGGCCCGGTGCCGCTCCTCGGGCGGGACCTCCCCCTCGCGCTCGTCCAGCATGCGCACGTAGCCGCCCAGGGGGAAGGCGGCCACGGCGTACTCCGTCCCGTCCCGCCCGGTGCGCTGCCAAAGGGCGGGCCCGAAGCCAATGGAGAAGCGCAGCACCTTCACCCCCAGGCGCCGAGCCACCCAGTAATGGCCAAACTCGTGGAAGGCGATCAGCAGGCCCAAGGCCAGGAGGAAATAGAACACCGAGCTCAGCAGGCCGCTCATGGCCTCACCTCCATCGCGCCCTCCACCAGAGCCTCGGCCAGGCGCCGCGCGGCGGCGTCCTCCTCCAAAATGGCCTCCAGGGAGGAGGCATCGCGTGCCGGCCGGCGCCGCAGCGTCGCCTCCACCACCCGAGGGATGCCGGTAAAGGGCAGCCTGCCGGCCAGGAAGGCCTGGACGGCCACCTCGTTGGCGGCGTTGAGCACCGTGGTGGCCGTGCCCCCCCGCGCCAGGGCCTCGTAGGCCAGACCCAGGCAAGGGAAGCGGCGGGGATCGGGCTCGGCAAACTCCAGCCGCCCCAGGGCCGGCAGGTCCAAGGGACGCACCCCCGAGCCCATCCGCTCCGGCCAAGCCAAGGCGTGGGCGATGGGGGTGCGCATGTCGGGCACGCCCAGCTGGGCCAGGAGGGAGCCGTCCACGTACTCCACCAGCGAATGGACGATGCTCTGCGGATGGATCACCACCCGGACCCGCTCCGGGGGCAGACCGAAGAGCCGGCAGGCCTCGATGACCTCCAGCCCCTTGTTCATCATGGTGGCCGAGTCCACCGAGATCTTGCGCCCCATGTCCCAGTTGGGGTGGGCACAGGCCTGCTCCGGGGTCACGCCCTCCAAGGCCTCCGGCGGCGTGTCCCGAAAGGGGCCACCTGAGGCCGTCAGCCACAACCGGCTCACCCCCAATTCCTCCAAGGGGCGGCCGCGGCCGCCCTCCCAGGCCGCAGGCAGGCACTGGAGGACGGCGTTGTGCTCGCTGTCCACGGGCAGCAGCAAGGCCCCGTGGGCCCGGGCGGTCTCCAGCAACAAGTGCCCAGACATCACGAGGGCTTCCTTGTTGGCCAGAAGGATACGCTTGCCCGCCCGGGCCGCGGCCAAGGTGGAGCGCAGACCCGCGGCCCCTACGATGGCGGCCATCACGCAGGAGGCCTCGGGAAGGGCGGCCAAGCGCTCCAGGGCCTCGGGGCCGGCCAGCACCTGCACCTCCGGGGCCTCCCGGCGCAACCGCTCCCGCAGGGCGGCGGCGGCCTCCGGCTCGACCAAGGCGGCGTACCGCGGGCGATGCTCCAGGCACTGGGCCGCCAGGCGCTCCACGTTGGCCCGGGCCCCCAGGGCCACCACCCGGTAGCGGTCCCGGTGGCGGGCGAGCACATCCAAGGTGCTGGTCCCGATGGAGCCGGTGCTCCCCAGCACCGCCACACCCCAGGGCCCGCCGCGGCCCTCGTCTCTCACGGCAGCGCCCCCAGCAACCGCAACCCGAGATAGGCCGCCGGCACCCCCGCCAACAGGCCATCGATGCGATCTAGCACACCCCCGTGCCCGGGGAGCAAGCGGCCGCTGTCCTTGGCCCCTGCCCACCGCTTGAGCGCGCTCTCGAGCAGATCCCCCACCACGGCGCAGACCGCCACCCCGAAGGCCACCAGCAGCCAGCCCCCCGCCGGCAGGCCTAGCAA
>WFXX01000175.1 GCA_015490395.1 Gammaproteobacteria bacterium
CCTCCCGCTCGGCCAACGAGCGCGCACCGGCCAGGAGGCGGGCGAAGCGCCCGCCCCGGCGCACCATGTGCTCCCACTCCTCCTCCGTGTAGACCAGGAAGTCCACGGGGACGGGCACCGCCGAGGTGTCGGAGGCCGCCGCGCGCCGCCCACAGGGCAGGCGCCCTGGGCCCCGCCCGCCCTCGATCGCCATCACCACGTCGGCGTCCGAGCCCACGCCCCAGCCGCCGCTCACCAAGGAGCCGAAGCAACCCACGCGCCACAGCTCGGGGCGCTCTCGAAGCAGGCACTGGGCCCAGCGGCCCAAGGTCTCCTCCACGGCCTCACGCCGCGGCCAGACCCGAACGGACGAACGCAAGGATCGCACGGGCATGGCGGATGGCCTCGCCGCTCGAGCCGCCGGAGCCCGTCCTGGCTGCACCCTGCCATCCCGGGTCTCGCCGGCCCCCGCGGGCCTCACTCGTGGTAATGATAGATGCGGTAGCCCTCGCGGCGGCAGAGCTCGTCCCGCTCCGCCGCCTTGAGGTCCTCGCGCACCATCTCCTCCACCAGCTCCCGAAAGCCGGTGCGTGGCCGCCAGCCCAGTTTCTCCCGGGCCTTGCTGGCATCGCCCAGGAGGGTGTCCACCTCGGTGGGCCGGAAGTAGCGGGGGTCCACGGCCACGATGCAGCGCCCCTGCTCGTCGTAGCCCTTCTCGTCCACGCCCTGGCCCTCCCAGCGGATGCGCATCCCCAAGGCCTCGGCGGCCACCTCCACGAACTCGCGCACGCTGTGCTGCTCCCCGGTGGCGATGACATAGTCGTCGGGCTCAGGTTGCTGAAGCATCAGCCATTGGGCCTCCACGTAGTCCCGGGCGTGACCCCAGTCACGCAGGGCGTTCAGGTTGCCGAGATAGAGGCGCTCCTGCAGGCCCAGCTTGATGCGCGCCAGGGCCCGGGTGATCTTGCGGGTGACGAAGGTCTCGCCGCGGATGGGGCTCTCGTGGTTGAACAGGATCCCGTTGCAGGCGTAGAGGCCGTAGGCCTCGCGGTAGTTCACCGTGATCCAGTAGGCGTAGAGCTTGGCCACCGCGTAGGGCGAGCGGGGATAGAAGGGGGTGGTCTCCCGCTGGGGGATCTCCTGCACCTTGCCGTAGAGCTCGGAGGTGGAGGCCTGGTAGAAGCGGGTGCGATCCCCCAGGCCCAGCACCCGGATGGCCTCCAGCAGGCGCAGGGTGCCCAGGGCGTCGGCGTTGGCCGTGTACTCGGGCTCCTCGAAGGAGACGGCCACGTGGCTCTGGGCGGCCAGGTTGTAGATCTCGTCGGGCTGCACCTTCTGCAGGATGCGGATCAGGCAGGTGGAGTCCGTCAGGTCCCCGTAGTGGAGGATGAAGCGCCGGTCCGGATCATGGGGGTCCTGATAGAGGTGGTCGATGCGGTCGGTGTTGAACAGGGAGGCGCGGCGCTTGATGCCGTGTACTTCGTAACCCTTGCTCAGCAGGAGCTCGGCCAGATAGGCGCCATCCTGCCCCGTGATGCCGGTGATGAGGGCCTTCTTGGTCATGCTGGCTCGCTGGGCTGGCCGGGAGGAGGCCCCGGAAGAGGACGGAGGGCCGCGGAGGGCCGGCCCTACCGGCCTCCCTGCGGGCCCGATCCTGCCTAGGTTACTGATCGTCCGGACGGCTTACAAGCGAAGGCTAGAGCGCCAGGGCCAGCACCAGGGCATCCTCGCGCCCCTCCAGGGCCGGGTAATAGCCCTTGCGCCGACCCACCTCCCGGAAGCCCAAGCGCTCGTAGAGCCGCAGCGCCGCCTTGTTGGAAGGGCGCACCTCCAGGTACAGCGTCCCCGCCCCCAGGCGACGGGCGCTTTGGATGATCCGCCGCAGCAGGTAGCTCCCGTGGCCCTGGCGGCGATGCTCGGGATCAATGCAGAGATTCAGCACATGCCCCTCCCCGGCGCCCACGGCGAGGATGGCATAGCCCAGGAGCCGGCCTTCGGCCTCCTCCAGCACCCGGCAGCAGTGCCCCGCCCGCAGGCAGTCGCGGAAGATGCCGGGGCTCCAGGGAAAGTCGTAGCTGCGCCGCTCGATCTCCAGCACCGCGGGCAGGTCCGCCTCGGTCATGGGCCGCAGCGTCGGCCGTCGGGGCCGGAGGGGGCGGCCGGGCCGGGAGGTGGCGGCGTGGCTCATGGCCCCTCCCCGGCCTCCTGCGCCCGCAGGGCGCGACGGGCGAAGAGCAAGTCCTCCCAGGCCTTGCGCTTGTCCTGGGGTGAGCGCAGGAGATAGGCCGGATGATAGGTCACCACCACGGGCGTCTCGCCGAGGTCCCCATTGCCCCCCTCCTCGGCCAGACCCGCGGTCACCTGCAGGCGCCAGAGCCGCCGCCGCAGGGCGGCCAGGGGACGGTCGGTGCGCAACAGGTGCTGGGCGGCAATGCGCCCCACGGCCAGGATCAGGCGGGGGCGGAGCAGCGCGATCTGGCGGTGCAGGTAGGGCAGGCAGGCGGCCACTTCCTCGGGCCGGGGATCCCGGTTCTGAGGGGGGCGGCACTTGACCACGTTGGCGATGTAGACCCCCTCACCTCGCCGCAGGCCGATGGCCCGCAGCATCTCGTCCAGGAGCCTCCCCGCCCGCCCCACGAAGGGCTC
>WFXX01000176.1 GCA_015490395.1 Gammaproteobacteria bacterium
CGCTGAGGACCTTCACCCCCCGGGCCTTGAGCTGCTCCACGGTGGCCCGGCAGTCGTCCACCTCCAGCACCCAAAGGGTGCCCTGGCCCACCCAGCCCCGCTCCCGGTCGTCCCGGGCCTTGAACAGGATCACCTCCAGCTCCCGCTGCCCCGGCGGGGCCACGGTGAGCCAGCGGTAGCCCGGCATGGAGACATCGTCCTGGCGCTTCTCGAAGCCGAACTTCTCCGTGTACCAGGCCAGGGCCTCCTCCTGGTCGTGGCAGACGACGGTGATATAGGTGATCCTGTGGATGGCCATGGGGGGTGCTCTCCCTCGCTGGGGCGTCGAAGGGATGGAAGAAGTCATTCTACGCCCCGTCGGGCTGCCCTGCACCCGGGTGCGGCCGCAGCCGGCAGAGCCTATGCTCGGGGACGTGCGCACAATCTCGGAGAGCCAAGCCATGCCCAGGACCACCCTCGTCCTCGCCGCCCTGCTGGCCCTGCCCGCCACCGCCCCGGCCGCCCCCGGCGCCGGGGGCGACCCGGCCGCCGGCCAGGCCGTCTACCAGCAGCGTTGCCGGCTCTGCCACGACCGGGGCATGATGGGCGCGCCCCGCCTGGGGGACCGGGCGGCCTGGGAGGACCGCCTGGCCAAGGGAGAGGAGGCCCTCCTGCAGAGCGTGGTCCGGGGGCTGAAGGGCATGCCGCCCAGGGGCGGCTGCCGCAGCTGCACCGACGAGGAGCTGGCCGACGCCCTGGCCTACATGCTCAAGCAGGTCCGCTGAGCCCCGCCTCCTCCCCCCGCCACGCCGCCTCCAGCTCGGTCACCAGGGCCTCGGCCTCCGCCTGGTGCCGAGGCGAGAGGTGGAAGGGCACCACCCGCCGGACCCCGGCGGCCCGGGCGATGAGGCCAGCCTGGCGGGCGGTGAGGTGGCGCCGGTCCGCCGCCCGGGCCGCCTCGCGGTGGGGGAAGGGGCACTCGATGTAGAGCAGGTCCGCGCCGCGGACCAGGGCCGCTGCCGCCCGGCGGTTGGCGGCGTGCCCGGCCAGGTCGGTGAGATAGCCGATGCGCTGCCCCGGCACCACCCGCAGCACCCGCCGGCGCAGCTCCCCCAAGGGGAGGGCCGGCGGCCCGCTCCGGCCGGGCAGCCAGCGCACGGGGATGGTCTCCTCCTCCGAACGTCCTTCCAGCACCGCCCGCTTGAGGGCCTGCAGCCAGGGACCGACGTCCAGGCCCAGCTCCTCCAGCCGGTTGCGCCAGACGTTGACGTGCAGGCCCTCCTCCAGCACGAGGCCCAGGCAGGGGATGCCGTGGTCGAGCACCACCGCCCGCACCCGCAGCCCCGGCTCCTCCAGGAGCACGCCCCCCGGCAACCGGCAGGGCCCCTCCGGCTCCAGGGCGAAGCCGGTCCGCAGCCGCAGCCGTGCCCGGCGCCCCCAGCCGCGGCCGTGGTACTCGGTCACCACGAGCCGCAGCTCGGCCTCGAAGCGGTCCACCAGGTTCCAGGTGTAGGACCGCAGGCGCCCCGCCACCTGGCCGACGAGGCCGGGGGGGCCGTACAGCCGCAGGGTGCGCTCCTTCCCCACCAGAGCCCGCAGGAGCCGGTCGAAGCCCATGAAGTGGTCCATGTGGGCGTGGGAGAGGAAGGCATCGGTGATGCGCAGCAGCTTGCGGGTGGGCAGCGGGGCCAGGTCCCCCATGTCGAAGAGCAGGGCCCGGCGCTGGAACACGCAGTCCACATAGAGGGCCGGGTCCCCGGTGGGACCGTTGACCAGGCTGGGCTGGAAGGCGGGTCTCAAGGGGCGTTCCTCCCTGGCGCGACCCCGGCCCGGGCCTGGGAGCCCGCTGCCGGCTGGCGAGCCCGGCGGCGGCGTCTTAGACTGCGGCGCCGAGGGCTCCCTGAAGCTGAAGCAAGGTAAGCGCTTATGCGGCCGGCCGTCATCCTTCCATCCCTGCTCGCCCTGACCGTCCTGGCGGCGGGCCGCCCGGCCGCCGGGGAGCCGCCCCCCGAGCTGGCTCCCCTGCCGCCGGTGCGGGTCGTGCCCGGCAACGAGCCCACCCCGGCCCGGCTGGAGCTGGGCCAGCGCCTGTTCTTCGACCGTCGCCTCTCGGGCGACGGCCGCCGTAGCTGCGCCTCCTGCCATTGGCCCGAGAGCGGCTGGACCGTGCCCACCCCCTTCTCCCCAGCGGCCCCCGGCTGGGTGGAGCGACGCAACAGCCCCTCGCTGCTCAACGTGGGCCACGCCCGGGTGCTCATCTGGGACGGGCGGGCCCCGGACCTGGAGCGCCAGGCCCTGGGCTCGACCCGCAACCCGGTGCACATGGGCCAGACCCTGGAGGGCCTGCTTGCCGTGCTGCAGGGCGATGCCCGCTACCGGCGCCTGTTCCGGGAGGCCTACGGGGCCGAGCCCAACCCCCGCGACTACGGGCGGGCCCTGGCCGTGTTCGAGCGCCACGCCCTGGTCTCCGGCGACAGCCCTCTGGACCGTTACCTCGCGGGGGACCGGGAGGCCCTCCCACCCGCCGCCCGGCGCGGGCTGGCCCTGTTCCGCGGCAAGGCCGGATGCATCCGCTGCCACCACGGCCCCACCCTCTCCGACGGCGGCTTCCACAACGTGGGCCTGGCCCGCAACCGGCGCTTCGACGAGCCGCCCTGGCGGCGCCTGTTGCGCTTCGATGCCCGGCGCATGGGCCTGGCGGAGTGGGAGGCCATGGACGACGACCCCGGCCGCTACCTGGTCACCCACGAGCGCCGCGACTGGAAGCGCTTCAAGACCCCCACCCTGCGCAACGTGGCCCTCACCGGCCCCTACATGCACGACGGGCGCTACGCCACCCTGGAGGAGGTGGTGGCCCACTACGACCGGGGCGGGGACGGCGTGCCCGGCCAGGAGATCCGCCCCTTGGGCCTGAGCGCCCAGGAGCGGGCCGATCTGGTGGCCTTCCTGCAGGCCCTGACCGGGCGCCCGCCCCGCCTCCCCTTGCCCCTGGCCAGGAGATCGGAAG
>WFXX01000177.1 GCA_015490395.1 Gammaproteobacteria bacterium
GTGGAGGGCGCCCCCCGCCCCGGGCCGCCCGCCGGCGAGGGGCTGCGGGTCTCGGCCCTGACCCTGGCCTCCGAGGAGCTGCTACGGGCCCTGGGTGCCTGGGAACGGCTGGCGGCCCCCTCCCCTTTCCGGGCCATGCGGGTCTGGGACGCGGTGGGGGGCGGGGCCATCGCCTTCGAGGCCGAGGAGGTCGGCGAGCACGCCCTGGGCCACATCGTGGAGAACGCCGACCTGGTCCACGCCCTCTGGGCCAGGCTGGAGGCCCTGGAGACGGTGGACCTGCTCCCCGGGGCCTCCCTGGACGGGCTGTCCCGGGAGGGGGGACAGTGGCGGCTGCGCCTGGCCGACGGCCGGCAGCTGCACGCCCGGCTGCTGGTGGGGGCCGACGGGGCCCGCTCCCGGGTGCGGCACCTGGCCCGCATCCCCCTGGCCGAGCGCCCTTACGGCCACGCCGCCCTGGTGGCCCCGGTGACCACCGGGCTGCCCCACCGGGCCACCGCCTGGCAGCGCTTCCTCCCCACCGGCCCCCTGGCCTTCCTGCCCCTGGCCGACGGACGCTGCTCCATCGTCTGGTCCACGAAGGAGCAGGAGGCCCGGCGCCTCCTGGGCCTGGAGGAGGGGGCCTTCCGGCGGGAGCTGGGCGAGGCCTTCGGGCACGCCCTGGGGGAGGTCACCGCCGTGGGCCGGCGGGCCTGCTTTCCCCTCGCCATGCGCCACGCCGAGCGCTACGTGGACGAGGGCCTGGCCCTGGTGGGGGATGCGGCCCACACCATTCACCCCCTGGCCGGCCAGGGGGTCAACCTGGGGCTGCTGGATGCGGCGGCCCTGGCCGAGGCGGTGCTGGAGGCCCGGGCCGCGGGACGGGACTTCGCCGCCCGGCGGGTGCTGCGCCGCTACGAGCGCGCCCGCCGTGGTCACAACCAGCTCATGCTGGCCGCCATGGACGCCTTCCGGCTGCTCTTCGCCCCCGCCACCGGCCCCCTGCCCTGGCTCCGCAGCCGGGGCCTGGAGCTGGTGGACGGCGCCTCCCCCCTCAAGGGCTGGATCGCGCGCTTCGCCTGCGGGCGGGCCGGGGAGCTGCCGGCCCTGGTGCGGCCCGGGGGGGCTGCCGCCCTGGGCCTGGCCGCCCCCTGCCCCTGAGGCCGCGAGCAGGTGGATGAGCCCCTCTAAGCGACTGCGCGGCTGCTCGCCCCCACCACCTGCTGAGCTCCGCCCACCGCGGCGGGGGTGATAGGGCCCCCTCCGTGCCCGCGGGCCCCGCCAGCGGGATCCCGGTGCCCATGAGCCACGTGGTGGTGGTCTTTTCCACTCTCTGGTCCAGGGGCTCATCGTGGGCCGGCTGGTGCCGCGGGGGGACGGTTTCCAATGGAAAACCCCTGGGGGACCCCTGGCGACGGCGGGGCGGCCTTGCTATAGTGGCCGGGCCGCCCGATGGGCGGCCCCCCGCCGTGGGAGAGACCCCGGCCCGGCAGGCGGGCGCGGGGCGCCGAAGGCGCAACACCGCCCGGAAACGCTCAGGCAAAAGGACCGCGGTGGGCGGGACACTCTGGAGAGACTCCGTCCCCTGCGGGACGGGGCACCGAAGGGGCTAAAAGCTCTCAGGTCCAAGGACAGAGGGGCGGGGTTGGGCGCACGCATCGCGGCGCCCAGCCCCGGCCCTTGTCCCGACGAGGCCTGAGCCATGAGCCGAGGCACGCCCCTGCTCCCCTGCCATCGCCGCGCCGGCGCCCGCCTGGTGGACTTCCACGGTTGGCTGCTGCCCCTGCACTACGGCTCCCAGCTGGAGGAGCACCACCGGGTACGCCGCGCTGCCGGCCTCTTCGACGTCTCCCACATGACTGTGCTGGACCTGGAGGGCCCGGGGGCCGAGCCCTTCCTGCGGCACCTGCTGGCCCTGGACGTGGCTCCCCTGGCCCCGGGTCAGGCCCGCTACGGCTGCATGCTCAACCCCCGCGGCGGGGTCATCGACGACCTCATCGCCTACCGGCTGGGGCCGGCGCGCTTCCGCCTGGTGCTCAACGCCGCTACCCGGGAGCGGGACCTGGCCTGGATGCGGGAGCAGGGCCTGGCGCGGACCGCCTGGCGGGAGCGGGAGGACCTGGCCATGCTGGCCCTGCAGGGGCCGGAGGCCCGGGCGCTGCTCCACGGCCTGCTGGGGCCCGAGGCCCGGGAGGCCGCCGAGGCCCTGGCCCCCTTCCACGCCCTGGAGCGGGAGGAGGCCGGCGGCGCCGTGGGCGGCCCCCTCTTCCTGGCCCGCACCGGCTACACCGGCGAGGACGGCTATGAGCTGCTGGTGCCGGCCCAGGCCGCCCCCCGCTGGTGGGAGGCCCTGGTGGCGGCGGGGGCCACCCCGGCCGGCCTGGGGGCCCGGGACACCTTGCGCCTGGAGGCTGGCCTCAATCTCCAGGGGGCGGACATGGACGAGACCGTCACCCCCCTCGAGGCGGGCCTGGGGTGGACGGTGGCCTGGGAGCCGGCGGGACGGGCCTTCGTGGGGCGGGAGGCCCTGGAGGCCCAGCGGCGTGCCGGCGTGCCCCGGGCCCGCACGGGGCTGGTCCTGGAGGGCCGGGGAGTGATGCGGGCCGGGGCCGAGGTCTTGGACGAGGCGGGCAGGTCCCTGGGCACCGTCACCAGCGGGGGCTTCGGGCCCACCGTGGGCCGCTCGGTAGCCCTGGCCCGGGTGGCGGCCCCGACGCCACCGCCCGGGGCCCGGGTGCAGGTGCTCCTGAGGGGACGGCCCCACCCGGCGCGCATCGCCCGGCCACCCTTCGTGCGCGGGGGACGGGTGCGCCTGCCGTCCGGCTCAGCGGACGGGTGACGACAGACAGGGAACCAGGGGAACGGGGGCGCGGAGCAACCCGCAGGCAAGGCGAGAGAGGGGAGGCGAGCATGAGCACCACCGGCGAGATACCCGAGGAGCTGCGCTACAGCCGCACCCACGAGTGGGTGCGCCAGGAGGAAGACGGCACCGTCACCGTGGGCATCACCGACCACGCCCAGACCCAGCTGGGGGACCTGGTCTACGTGGAGCTGCCCGAGGCGGGCCGGGTGCTGGAGGCCGGCGAGGCCTGCGCCGTGGTGGAGTCGGTGAAGGCGGCCTCCGACGTCTACGCCCCGGTGGGGGGCGAGGTGGTGGAGGTCAACGAGGAGCTGGCCGAGGCCCCGGAGCGCATCAACGAGGACCCCTATGGGGCCGGCTGGCTGCTGCGCCTGCGCCCCTCCGACCCGGCGGAGCTGGAGGGGCTGCTGGATGGGGCCGCCTACGCCGCTCTGATTCAGGAGGAGGCCCGGGAGGGCGGTGCGGGTACGGAGGAGGCCTGATGCCCTACATCCCCCACACCGACGAGGACCGCCGCCTCATGCTGGAGGCGGTGGGGGCCGGGTCCCTGGACGAGCTCTTCGAGGAGATCCCCGCTGCCCTGCGCCGCCCGGTACGCCTGCCCCCGGAGCTGGCCCGGCCCCTGAGCGAGCAGGAGGTGGTGCGGCTGATGCGGGCACGGGCCGAGCAGGACCGCGGGCCTTATCTGTGCTTCCTGGGGGCCGGGGCCTACGAGCACCACATCCCCGCCCCCGTCTGGGAGATTGCCGCCCGCGGGGAGTACTACACCGCCTACACCCCCTACCAGGCCGAGGCCAGCCAGGGGACCCTGCAGCTCATCTACGAGTACCAGACCATGATGGCCCGGCTCACCGGCATGGAGGCGGCCAACGCCTCCCTCTACGACGGGGCCTCCGCCCTGGCCGAGGCCCTGCTCATGGCGGTGCGGGCCCACCGCCCGCCCCGGG
>WFXX01000178.1 GCA_015490395.1 Gammaproteobacteria bacterium
GACCTCCATCAGCTCCGCCTCCTTGGCCTCCAAAATCCGGTCGATCTCGGCCACGAAGCGGTCGGTGAGCCGCTGGATCGCCTCCTGGGCCCGGCGCTCCTCGTCCTCGGAGATGGCCTTGTCCTTGACCAGGCGCCTGAGCTCCTGGTTGGCGTCGCGGCGGATATTGCGCACCGCCACCCGGGCCTGCTCGGCCTCGCCCCGCACCACCCGGATGAGCTCCCTGCGCCGCTCCTCGGTCAGTGGCGGCAGGGGGATGCGGATCACCTCCCCGGAGGTGGCGGGGGTCAGGCCCAGGTCGGACTCCCGGATGGCCTTCTCGATCACCGGCACCATGGACTTGTCCCAGGGCGCCACCGCCAAGGTGCGGGCATCCAGCACGCTGACGTTGGCCGCCTGGTTCAGGGGCACCTCGGTGCCGTAGTAGCTGACCTTGATATGGTCCAAGAGGCTGGTGTGGGCGCGCCCGGTACGGATCTTGGTCAGCTCCTCCTTGAGGGCCGCCACGCTCTTGCGCATGCGCTGCTCGGCGTCGCGCTTGACCTCCTCGATCATGGTCTCACCCCCTTTCCACCAAGGTGCCCTCGTCGGCCCCGTGCACGATGCGCCGCAGGGCCCCCGGGCGGTTGATGTTGAACACCCGTAGGGGCATGCCGTAGTCCCGGCACAGCACCAAGGCGGTGGCATCCATCACCCCCAACCGCCGTTGCAGAGCCTCGTCGTAGCTCAAGCGCCGATAGAGGCGGGCCCCGGCATCCCGCTCTGGATCGGCGGTGTAGACCCCGTCCACCTTGGTGCCCTTGAGCATGAGCTCGGCGCCGATCTCGATGGCCCGCAGGCTGGCAGCCGAGTCGGTGGTGAAGAAGGGGTTGCCTGTGCCCGCGGCAAAGATCACCACCCGTCCCTTCTCGAGGTGCCGCACAGCCCGGCGTCGGATGAAGAGCTCGCAGATCTGGTTGATCTTGATGGCGGACATCACCCGGGTGGGGACCCCGCGGCGCTCCAGGGCATCCTGCAGGGCCAGGGCGTTCATCACCGTGGCCAGCATGCCCATCTGGTCGGCGGTGACCCGATCCATGCCCGCAGCGGCCAGCCCGGAGCCACGGAAGAGGTTGCCGCCGCCGATGACCACGCCCACCTGCACGCCCTCGCCCGCCAGCTCCGCCAGCTCCTCGGCGATGCGCCCCACCACCGCCGGGCCGATGGCCTCCACCTGCCCGCCGGGACCCTCGCCCATGAGGGCCTCACCGCTCAGCTTGAGCAGGATGCGCCGGTAGCGGGGCCCACCCCGGGCAGGATCCGGGGACGGACCCAGAGGCTGGCCCTCCTCCGCGCCCACGGCTCAGCTCCCTTTCACCTGGGCCATCACCTCGGCGGCGAAGTCGGCCCCCTCCTTCTCGATGCCCTCGCCCACCTCCAGGCGCAGGAAGCCGGTGACCCGAGCGCTCCGCTCCTTGAGGAGCTGCTCCACAGTGCGCTCGGGATCCTTGACGAAGGGCTGGCCCAGGAGGGTGATCTCCTGGAGGAACTTCCTGAGGCGGCCCTCCACCATGCGGGCCACGATCTCCTCGGGCTTGCCCGAGGCCCGGGCCTGGGCCTCGATGATCTCCCGCTCCTTGGCCAGCAGCTCCGCGGGCACGTCCTCGGCGGAGACGGCCACCGGGCGGCTGGCGGCCACGTGCATGGCGATGTCCTTGCCCAGGGCCTCGTCACCGCCCTCCAGGCCCACCAGCACGCCGATGCGCCCGCCGTGGGAGTAGGCCGCCACCAGGGGCGCCTCCAGGGCCACCGCCCGGCGCACGGCCACGTTCTCGCCTACCTGGGCCACCAGGGCCCGGCGGCGCTCGTCCACGCTGGCGGCCCCCTCCACCGGGGCGGTCAGCAGGGCCTCCACGCTCAGCCCGCCACCCTCGGCCCGGGCGAGGGCCGCTCGGGCCACCGCCTCGGCGAAGGCCCCAAAGGCCTCGCCCCGGGCCACGAAGTCGGTCTCGCAGTTGACCTCCACCAGCACCCCCCGGCGGCGGTCGCCCGCCAGGGCCGGGACCACGCGCCCCTCGGCGGCCACCCGGGTGGCCTTCTTGTCTGCCTTGGCGAGGCCCGCCTTGCGCAGGACCTCCACCGCCGCCTCCAGGTCGCCGCCGGTCTCCACCAAGGCCTTCTTGCACTCCATCATTCCCGCCCCGGTGCGCTCCCGGAGCTGCTTCACCAGTGCCGCCGTGATCGCCATGCTCGCTCCTCCTCCCCTGCTCGGTCAGGACCCCCCAGGCTTAGGACCTGGAGTCCGCCCCGCCGCCGGCTCCCCCTCCGGCAGGGGCCGGGGCCTCCACCTGCTCCTCGGGCACCTCCACGAACTCGTCGGGCGGGGCCGCCTGCAGGGCAATGGCATGGCCGTCAATCACTGCATCGGCCACTGCCCGCGCATAGAGCCGGATGGCCCGCTGGGAGTCATCATTGCCCGGGATGACGTAGTCGATACCCCGGGGATCGGCGTTGGTGTCCACCACCGCCACCACCGGAATGCCCAGCTTGCGGGCCTCGCTGACGGCGATGCGCTCATGCACCACATCGATGACAAAGAGCGCGTCCGGGAGCCGCTCCATATCCTTGATGCCCCCCAGGCTGGCCTCCAGCTTGCTCTTCTCCCGGCGCAAGCGCAGGGCCTCCTTCTTGGAGAACTGTTCCACGCCCCCCTCCTGCTCCAGGGCCTCCAGCTCCTTCAGCCGCCCGACGGAGCGGCGGATGGTCTTGAAGTTGGTCAGCGTGCCCCCCAGCCAGCGGCGGCTCACGTAGGGCATGCCGCAGCGCTGGGCCTCCTCGGCGACGATCTCCTGAGCGGCGCGCTTGGTGCCCACGAAGAGGATCACGCCCTTGCGGGCGGCCAGGCCGCTGACGTAGTTCAGGGCCTCCTGGAACAGGGGCAGGGTGATCTCCAAGTTAATGATGTGGATCTTGTTCCGCTCCCCGAAGATGTACGGAGCCATCCGGGGATGCCAGTAGCGGGTCTGGTGGCCGAAGTGCACCCCGGCCTCCAGCATCTGGCGCATGGTCACGCTGGCCATCGTAGGATCTCCTCAGCGTTCGGGTTGGGCCTCCACGCGCCCCGCGGACCGACCCCCCCGCGACCTGGCGGGGGAGCACCCGGGCCCGCGTGTCGGCGCGTGTGCGTGCTCCCCGCCGGCGCGGCCTTCCCGGAGTCGCCCGGAAACCCGCGGCACGGCGGGGGTCCAAGGACCATGGGGCGCCTGGGCGCGGGCACGAAGAAGCCCCGGGCGCGCGGCCCGGCCGCGCCCCTCCCGAGCCCCTGGCAGGGCGTGGTTTATACCACGGGGGACCCATGGTCCTCAACGGCAGGATCTCGCGCGCCCGCGCCAGCCCCGTCTTGTCTTGTTAAGATGAGACTCTTTTGCGGAAGCGAGGCATCTGGCGGAGAGGGCCCGTAGGCGATGAGGCAGCAGGTCGGGAGCCCCATGGCGGTCAGCATCAAGACCCCCGAGGAGATCGAGCGCATGCGCGTGGCCGGGCGGCTGGCCGCCGAGGTCCTGGACATGATCGGCGAGCACGTGCGCCCCGGCGTCACCACCGAGGAGCTGGACCGCATCTGCCACGATTACATCGTGCAGGTGCAGCAGGCGGTGCCCGCCCCTCTCCACTACCACGGCTTCCCCAAGTCCATCTGCACCTCGGTCAACCACCAGGTCTGCCACGGGATCCCGGGGCCCCGCAAGCTGCGCCGCGGCGACATCGTCAACATCGACGTCACCGTCATCAAGGACGGCTACCACGGGGACGCCAGCCGCATGTACTGCGTGGGCGAGCCCTCCCCCCTGGCGCGGCGCCTGATCCGCGTGGCCCGCCAGTGCCTGTGGATCGGGATCCGCATGGTGCGGCCCGGAGCGCGCCTGGGAGATATCGGCCACGCTATCCAGCGCCACGCCGAGGCCCACGGCTTCTCCGTGGTGCGGGAATACTGCGGCCACGGCATCGGCCGCCACTTCCACGAGGAGCCCCAGGTGCTGCACTACGGGCGCCCGGGCACGGGCCTGGAGCTGCAGCCGGGGATGACCTTCACCATCGAGCCCATGATCAATGCCGGCAAGCGGCACGTGCGCCTGCTCGCCGACGGCTGGACGGTGGTGACCAAGGACCACAGCCTCTCGGCCCAGTGGGAGCACACCGTGCTGGTCACCCCCGAGGGGGTGGAGGTGCTCACCCTGGGCCGCGGGGAGGAACCCGAGCCGTTGCCGGACAGAGGCTGAGGCCCAGCGCACCAAGGCCCTCCCCCTCCCTAGTCGAGGCAGCTGTTCCCCTTGCGTCGCGCCGCCCTCCCAACCCGCTGGTCGCCCCCGGTGCCCTGCCTGGGCGATCCCGCCCACTTGGAGCAGGACCTGCCGGGGCTGAGCCCACAGGCCTGGGCGGCCGCAGGTGCGCGCCTGGCGCCTCTGGAGGCAGCCCTGGAGGGCGCGGCGGCTTCGGGAGCGGCCGCTGCCCGCAGGGCCTTGGCCGAGGCCGGAGCGGCCCTGGATGCCCTCTTCGACGAGGGCCTCCCGGCCACAGTGCTCCTGCCCCGCCGCGCCCGCCTCCTGGACCTGGCCCTGCGGGGTCTCTGGGACCGGCACTTGCCCACCGGAGCCCCTGCTGCCCTGGTGGCCGTGGGCGGCTACGGCCGCGGCGAGCTCCACCCCCACTCCGACGTGGACGTCCTGGTGGTGGTGGCCGAGCGGGCCCTGGAGGAGAAGGGCCTGCGCGAGGCCTTGGAAGCCTTCCTCACCGGCCTCTTCGACCTGGGCCCGGCCATCGGCCACAGCGTCCGCACCCCGGCCCAGTGCGCCGAGGAGGCCGCCGACCTGACCGTGGCCACCAACCTCATGGAGGCGCGCCTGCTGGCGGGCCCGCCCGGGCTGCTGCGGGCCGTGCAGGAGGCGCTCTCCCCCGGGCGGCTCTGGCCCAGCCCGGCCTTCTTCGAGGCCAAGCGCCGGGAGCAGGAGGCCCGGCACCACCGCTTCCACGGCACCGCCTACAACCTGGAGCCCCACCTCAAGGAGGGCCCCGGGGGGCTGCGGGACCTGCAGACGGTGGCCTGGGTGGCCCACCGCCACTTCGGCACCGCCTCCCTACGGGAGCTGGTGGAGCACGGCTTCCTCACCGAGGCCGAGCACCGGGCCCTGGTGGAGGCCCGGGCCTTCCTCTGGCAGGTGCGCTACGCCCTGCACCTGCTGGCCGGCCGCCGGGAGGACCGCCTGCTCTTCGACCACCAGCGGGCCCTGGCCGAGCGCTTCGGCTACCGCGACGGCGGGCCCAATCTGGCGGTGGAGCAGTTCATGAAGCGCTACTACCGCACCGTGGCCGAGATCGGCCTGCTCAACGAGTTGCTGCTGCAGCTCTTCGAGCAGAGCCTGCTGCCCGGGGACGAGGCCCCGCCCCGTCCCCTGGGCCGGCGCTTCCAGGCCCGGCGGGGCTACCTGGAGGCGGCCCGGCCGGGGCTCTTCCGGCGCCAGCCCCACGCCATGCTGGAGGCCTTCCTGCTGCTGCAGCAGCACCCCGAGCTCAAGGGCCTGTCCGCGGCCACGGTGCGCCAGCTCCGCCAGCACCTGCACCGCATCGACGAGGGCTTCCGGCGGGACCTGCGGGCCCGGAGCCTGTTCATGGAGATCCTCCGCCAGCCCCGGGGCGTGGCCCGGGCCCTGCGCCTGATGACCCGCTACGGGGTGCTGGGGGCCTACCTGCCCGCCCTCGGCCAGGTGCAGGGGCTGATGCAGCACGACCTGTTCCACGTCTACACCGTGGACGAGCACACCCTGCGGGTGATCCGCAACCTGCGGCGCATGGCCGACCCGGGCCGCCGGGAGGAGCTCCCCCTGTGCGCCGACCTCATGCAGAGCCGCATCCCCAAGCCGGAGCTGCTCTACCTGGCCGCCCTGTTCCACGACATCGCCAAGGGCCGCGGCGGGGACCACTCGGAGCTGGGCGCCGCCGAGGCCGAGACCTTCTGCCGCCTGCACGGCCTGAGCGACTACGACACGGCCCTGGTGAGCTGGCTGGTGCGGGACCATCTGCTCATGTCCACCACCTCCCAGCGGCGGGACATCTCGGACCCGGCGGAGGTGGCCGCCTTCGCCCGCCGGGTGGGGGATCCCTCCCGCCTGGACCACCTCTACCTGCTCACCGTGGCCGACATCCGGGCCACCAACCCCACCCTGTGGAACAGCTGGCGGGACGCCCTGCTCCTGGAGCTCTACGATGCGGCCATGCGCCTGCTGCGCCGCGGGGTGGAGCCGCCCCGGGACCGGGCCCAGCGGGCCGCCGCCCGCCGCCGGGAGGCCCTGGCCCTGCTGCGGGCCCACGGCGTGGCGGAGACGGCCGTGGAGGCGGTATGGGCGCGCCTGGAGGAGGACTACTTCCTGCGCCACTCCCCGGACGAGATCGCCTGGCACACCCAGGCCCTGGCGGACTGGGAGTGCGAGCGCGGGGAGGAGGGGGAGGCCCCCCTGGTGCTCATCCGCCACCGCAGGCCGCTGCGGGGGACGGAGATCTTCGTCCACACCCGGGCCGACGCCGGCCTCTTCGCCCGCACCACCCGGGCCCTGGATCGGCTGGGCCTGGACATCGTGGACGCCCGGATCCTCTCCACCCGGGACGGGTGGACGCTGGACACCTATATCGTGCTGGAGCGCGACGGCGAGACGGTGAACAGCCCCCACCGGGCCGAGGAGATCTACCACCGCCTGCGCCGGGTGCTGGCCCCGGCGGCGGAATCCGGCGGGGAGGCGCCGCGGCCGCTGCCCCGGCGGCTGCGCCCCTTCCGCATCCCCACCCGGGTGCGCTTCGAGGAAGACCGGCAGGGGCGCACCCTGCTGGAGGTCACCGCCCTGGATCGGCCCGGGCTGCTGTCGCGCATCGCCGAGGCCCTGCTGGCCTGCGGGGTGCGGCTGCACAGCGCCCGGGTGGCCACCTTTGGGGCCCGGGCCGAGGACCTGTTCCACGTCACCGGCCCCGACGGCCGTCCCCTGGACGCGGGGCGGCGGGCCTGCCTGCGCGAGGCCTTGATCGAGCGCCTGGATGCCGGCGCAGCCCCCGGGGAGGGGGGCCGTGGGGACGGCTGAGGGCGCCCCCCCGGGGCGCTGGGCCCTGCCCCTGGCCCTGGCGCTCCCGGCCCTGGCGGCCACCCTGGGGGGCGAGCCGGCCCGGGCGCTGCTGCGCTACCAGCGCGAGGCGATCCTGGCCGGGGAGTGGTGGCGCCTCCTCACCGCCCACCTGGCCCATCTGGGCCCGGCCCATCTCCTGCTCAACCTGACCGGCCTGGCCCTGGTCTGGCTCCTGGTGGGTGGGGCGCTGAGACCGGCGGCCTGGGGCGTGGTGCTCCTCCTAGCCGCCCTGGCCGTCTCCGGCGGCCTACTCCTGCTCGATCCCGACCTGGCCTGGTATGTGGGCCTGTCCGGGGTGCTGCACGGCCTGCTGGCCGCCGGGGCCGCCGCCCGCCTGCTGCAGGGCGGTCCCGCGGGGACCCGCGCCGAGGGCGCCCTGCTGCTGGCCCTGCTGGCGACCAAGCTGGCCTGGGAGCAGGCCTTCGGCCCCTTGCCCGGCAGCGCCGAGGCCGCGGGGGGGCCGGTGGTGGTGGACGCTCACCTCTATGGGGCCGCGGGGGGCCTGGCCGCCTTGCCCGCCGCCCGCCTCCTGGGGCGCCGGCGGCGCTAGGCAGGGGCTCTTCCCTCGCTGCCGGCCGGGCGGCTGGCCAGCCAGGCCGCCCCCAGCACCAGGGCGCCCCCGGCCCAGGTGCGCGGGCCCAGGGGCTCGTCGGCCAGCCAATGGGCCGAGAGGGCCCCGGCCAGGACCTCGAAGAGCAGGATCACCGCCGAGCGGTGCACCGGCATGCGCCGCACCCCGTAGAGCAGCGCCACGGTCATTCCCCCGATCCCCAGCGCCCCCAGGGCGGCGGCCCCGACCACCGCGGCCGCCTCGGCGGCTGCCGGGGGGGAGAGGCCCAGCAGCAGCCCGCCTCCGGCCAGGGCCGTCACCCCCGCCCAGCTCCACCAGGCCTGCTGGGCGGCCGGGAGCCACCGCCCGCCACGCACCAGCACGTTGGCAGCGGCGAAGGCCAGGCCCGAGGACAGGGCCAGCCAGTCCGCCCCGTCCCGGGGCCAGGGCAGGCCCAGGGAGGGGTCCCAGAGGATCACCGCCGCCCCAGCCAGGGCCAGGAGCACCGCCCCCAGGCCCCGGCTGCCCAGGCGCTCCCCCAGGCAGGCCCGGCCCAGCAGGGCCGCCCAGGCCGGGGAGAGGTAGAAGAGCAGCAGCACCCGCACCACCTCCCCCTCCAGCACCGCCAGCACGAAGGCCAGGTTGCACCAGCCGCTGGCGGCGGCGAGGGCCGCCAGAGCGGGCAGGGCCTCCCGCCCCGGCGGGCGGCGCCAGGCCCAGGGCAGGCCGGCCAGGGCGGCCGCTCCGAACAGGGCCAGGGTGGCCCACAGGCCGGGCAGGCCGGCGGCCTCCAGGAGGCGCAGGGGATACCAGAGCACCCCCCAGAAAGTGGCCGCGGCCAGCAGGGCCGCCACCGGCAGCCAGGCCCGGGGGCGTGCGGGCGCTGTGGCGTCCATGGGGATCAGGCCGTATACTGCGCCCCCTTCGCACCGGCGGGGGCGGGGCGGCTATCCTAACCGTGCTGCCCTCCCGGCGCAGCCCGCCCTTAGGGAGCCCCACGGAGCCCCAGCATGAACCCGGACCTCCAGCGCCTGCGCCCCTATCCCTTCGAGCGGCTGCGCGCCCTGCTGGCCGGCGTGGAGCCCCCCCGGGAGCTGGCCCCCCTGCGCCTGTCCGTGGGCGAGCCCCAGGACAGCCCCCCGGGCTTCGTGCTGGAGGAGCTCCTGTCCCACCTGCACACCCTGGGCCGCTATCCTGCCACCCGGGGCGAGGCGGCCCTGCGGGAGGCCATCGCCCGCTGGCTGGAGCGCCGCTTCCGGCTTCCGGGCGGCGTGGACCCGGAGCGGCAGGTGCTGCCCCTGGCCGGGACCCGGGAGGGCCTCTTCGCCCTGGCCCAGGCGGTGGTGGACCGGAGCCGGGGCCCGGGCCGGCCCCTGGTGCTCATGCCCAACCCCTTCTACCAGATCTACGAGGGGGCGGCCCTGCTGGCCGGGGCCGAGCCCTGGTACCTGGACACCCCCGCGGAGACCGGCTTCCGGCCCGACCTGGACGCCATTCCCCGGCAGGTCTGGGAGCGCTGCCAGCTCCTCTACCTGTGCACCCCGGGCAACCCCACCGGGGCGGTGCTGGACCTGCCCTTCCTGGAGCGGGTGGTGGCCCTGGCCCAGGAGCACGGCTTCGTGGTGGCCAGCGACGAGTGCTACAGCGAGATCTATCCCGACGAGGAGCGCCCCCCGCCCGGCCTCCTCCAGGCCGCGGCCCGGGCCGGGGTGGAGGGCTTCCGCCGCTGCGTGGTCTTCCACAGCCTCTCCAAGCGCTCCAACCTGCCGGGGCTGCGCTCGGGCTTCGCGGCCGGGGACGCCCAGGTCCTGGAGGCCTTCCATCGCTATCGCACCTATCACGGGTGCACCCTGCCCCCGCCGGTGCAGGCCGCCAGCCGCCGGGCCTGGGAGGACGAGGAGCACGTGCGGGCCAGCCGCCGCCGCTATCGGGAGCGCCTCCAGGCGGTGCTCCCCGTCTTGGAGCCGGTGCTCGAGGTGAAGCCCCCCCAAGCCGGCTTTTATCTGTGGCCCGCGGTGCCCGGAGGCGACGACGAGGCCTTCGCCCGGACGCTCTATGCCCGGTGGCACGTCACCGTGCTGCCCGGGCGCTATCTCTCCCGGCCCACGGCGGCGGGCGATCCCGGGGCGGGGCGGGTGCGCATCGCCCTGGTGGCCGAGCCCCAAGACTGCGTGGAGGCGGCCTGGCGCATCCGCCGCCACCTGGAGGAGGCAGCCTGAGCGCGGCCCGCACCCTCCAGGCCCTCACACGACGAATCCGGAGACAGCAGCGAGGAGGAGGCATGGACATCCAGCCCATCATCGAGGAGGCTTTCGAGCGCCGCGCCGAGCTGACCCCCGCCGACGCCCCCGGGGAGGTGCGGGAGGCGGTGGACCGGGCCCTGGCGCTCCTGGACCGGGGCGAGGCCCGGGTGGCCGAGCCCCGGGACGGGGGCTGGGTGGTGAACGAGTGGCTCAAGAAGGCGGTGCTGCTGGCCTTCCGCCTCCAGCCCAACGTGCTCCTGGAGGGCGGGGCCACCCGCTGGTGGGACAAGGTGCCGGGCAAGTTCGCCGCCTGGACCGAGGCCGACTTCCGGGCCGCCGGGATCCGGGTGGTGCCCCCGGCCATGGTGCGCCGCGGGGCCTACGTGGCCCCCGGGGCGGTGCTCATGCCCTCCTACGTGAACATCGGGGCCTACGTGGGCGAGGGCACCATGGTGGACACCTGGGCCACCGTGGGCTCCTGCGCCCAGATCGGCAGGAACGTGCACCTGTCCGGCGGCGTGGGCATCGGCGGGGTGCTGGAGCCCCTCCAGGCGGCCCCCACCATCATCGAGGACGACTGCTTCATCGGGGCCCGCTCCGAGATCGTGGAGGGGGTGGTGGTGGAGCGGGGCTCGGTCATCTCCATGGGGGTCTACATCGG
>WFXX01000179.1 GCA_015490395.1 Gammaproteobacteria bacterium
ATCCTGGCCGGCGAGCCCGCCCCGGCCTCCTGGGCGGGCTCGCCGGCCAGGATCTCCTCCAGGTAATCGGGCTCGCCCCGGGCCCGCAGGTGGTCGGCCACCCGGTGCACCTCCTGGTCCGAGACGAAGGCCCCGTGGACCCGTACCGGGTCGGCGGTGCCGGGGGGCAGGTAGAGCATGTCCCCGTGCCCCAGGAGCTGCTCCGCCCCCGTCTGGTCCAGGATGGTGCGCGAATCCACCCGGGAGGAGACCTGGAAGGCGATGCGCGAGGGGATGTTGGCCTTGATCAGCCCGGTGATCACGTCCACCGAGGGCCGCTGGGTGGCCAGCACCAGGTGGATGCCCGCCGCCCGGGCCTTCTGGGCCAGCCGGGCGATGAGCTCCTCCACCTTCTTGCCTACCACCATCATCATGTCGGCCAGCTCGTCGATGACCACCACGACGCACGGCAGGGGCTCGAGGACCCGCGCCTCGCCGCCCTCCTCCCCCTCCGCCGGTGAGGCCAGGGGATCGGGCAGGGGCTGGCCGCGGCGAGCCGCCTCGCGCACCTTGCGGTTGAAGCCGGCCAGGTTGCGCACGCCCACCGCGGCCATCAGGCGGTAGCGCCGCTCCATCTCGGCCACGCACCAGCGCAGGGCGTTGGCCGCCTCCTTCATGTCCGTGACCACCGGGGCGAGCAGATGGGGGATGCCCTCGTAGACCGAGAGCTCCAGCATCTTGGGGTCGATGAGGATCAGGCGCACCTCCCGGGGTGTGGCCTTGTACAGGATGCTGAGCACCATGGCGTTGATGGCCACCGACTTGCCCGAGCCGGTGGTGCCGGCCACCAGCAGGTGCGGCATGCGGGCCAGGTCCACCACCACCGGGTGGCCGCCGATGTCCTTGCCCAGGGCCAGGGTGAGCGGCGAGGCGGCCTGGTCGTAGGGCCTGGAGCGCAGCAGCTCGCTCAGGCGCACCAGCTCCCGCTGCTCGTTGGGGATCTCCAGGCCGATGACCGACTTGCCCGGGATGACCTCCACCACCCGCACGCTCACCACCGAGAGGGAGCGGGCCAGGTCCCGGGCCAGGGCGGTGATACGGCTGGCCTTCACCCCGGGAGCCGGCTCCAGCTCGAAGCGGGTAATCACCGGCCCCGGATGCACGGCCACCACCTGCACCTGGATGCCGAAGTCGGCCAGCTTCAGCTCCACCTGCCGGGAGAGGGCCTCCAGGGCCTCGGCGGTGGGCCCCCGGCGGCCGGGCTCGGGCTCGTCCAGTAAGGACAGGGGCGGCAGGGCCTCCTCCGGGGGCGGCTCGAAGAGGGGGACCTGGCGCTCCTGCTCCACCCGCAGGCTGGGCTCCAGGCGGCCCACCACCGGCTCGATGCGGGGCGGGCGCTGCCGTTGCCGCCGCTTCCGCTCCCGCCGCTGCACCGCCTCGCGCTGGCGCCGGGCCCGCCTGCCGGCCCAGCGGTCGCGCAAGGCGCCCCAGCCGCCGGCCACGGCGCCGCCCAGGGCCAGCACCGCGCGGCCCACCGCGTCGGCCACCCGGATCCACGACAGGCCGGTGAGCAGGGTCACCCCGGCCAGGAACAGGGCCCCGAGGAACAGGGCGGCCCCCGTGGGGCTGAAGGGCTCCACCAGGGCCCGGGCCACCACGGTGCCCAGCAGCCCGCCGGCGCCTTCGGGAAAGGGGAGACCCCCGGGGTCGTAGAGGCGGGCCAGGGCGGTGCCCGCGCCCAGGGTGAGCACGAGCCCCGCCAGCCGCTGGACCCAGAGCCAGCGGCCGCCGCCCCGGCGCCCCCGGAACAGGGCCCAGCCCGCTGCCGCGGCCCCCACGGGGAAGAGATAGGCGAACCAGCCGAAGAGGAAATAGGCCAGGTCGGCGAACCAGGCCCCTGCCACCCCGCCGGCGTTGCGCACCGGACCCGGGCCGCTGCGGGACCAGCCCGGATCCTGGGGATCGAAGCTGATCAGGGCCAGGAGCAGGTATAGGGCCAGCGCCCCCAGCAGCAGCAGGGCGGTCTCGCGCAGGCCCCGGCCCGCCGGCGGGGCCGCCGCCGCGCCGGGCCCGTCCCTCCTGCCGTTGCCCGATGAAGCCTGCGCCAAGGGAGATCCCCGCCTCACGGCGCCCGCCGCCTTAACCGCCTGTTATTGTAGGAGGGCCCCGTCCCCTCCGGAAAGTGGACCGGCGGGCCCCGAGACGGTTCCAGGTGCCTTTACCGGCGCCTGCGCCACGCGTACCATGGCCGGAGAGTCTATCTCGCCCGCCAAGGAGTGCCAGCGAGCCATGACTGAGCCCCAGCACTGCCGCCTGCTCATCCTGGGCTCCGGGCCGGCCGGCTACACCGCCGCCGTCTACGCCGCCCGGGCCAACCTGGAGCCGGTGCTCGTGACCGGCATCCAGCAGGGCGGGCAGCTCATGACCACCACCGACGTGGACAACTGGCCCGGCGACCCGGACGGTGTCCAGGGGCCGGAGCTCATGGACCGCATGCGGCGGCACGCCGAGCGCTTCGGCACCCGCATCGTGCTGGACCACATCAACAAGGCGAATCTCGCCGTGCGACCCTTCCGCCTCGAGGGCGACGGCGGCGTCTACACCTGCGATGCCCTCATCATCGCCACGGGGGCCTCGGCCAAGTATCTGGGCCTGCCATCCGAGGAGAAGTACAAGGGGCGCGGGGTCTCGGCCTGCGCCACCTGCGATGGCTTCTTCTATAAGGGCCGCCCCGTGGCGGTGGTGGGCGGGGGCAACACGGCGGTGGAGGAGGCGCTCTACCTCTCCAACATCGCCTCCCAGGTTACCGTGGTGCACCGGCGGGACCGCCTTCGCGCCGAGGCCATCCTGGTGGACCGGCTCATGGAGAAGGTGCGCGAGGGCAAGGTGGCCATCCGCTGGAACCGCGTGGTGGACGAGGTGCTGGGCGACGAGCAGGGCGTGACCGGCCTGCGCCTGCGGGCCACCGACGGCGAGGGCACCGAGGAGCTGCAGGTGGACGGGGTCTTCATCGCCATCGGCCACACCCCCAACACCGCCCTCTTCGAGGGGCAGCTGGAGATGGAGGGCGGCTACATCAAGGTCCGCAGCGGCACCCGGGGTGATGCCACCGCCACCAGCGTCCCCGGGGTCTTCGCTGCCGGCGACGTAGCCGACCCCATCTACCGGCAGGCGGTGACCTCCGCCGGAACCGGCTGCATGGCTGCCTTGGACGCCGAGCGTTATCTGGAGCGCCTGGCCGGCGGGCAGCCGCCCGGAGGGGGTTGAGCCCTTCCCGGAAAACGGATCGGCCCCGCACGGTCCGAAGGGGCGTACGGCCGGGTGGGCTTCGGCCTGCCTGCGGGGAGCGCCATGGGCATGAGTGAGACCGATCCGGCGGGCCACCTTCAGTGGCTGGCCCCCAACGACGAGACCACCCCCTTCCAGCCGGTGGAGCGGGCCCTGCGGGATCCCAACGGCCTGCTGGCCGTGGGCGGCGCACTGAGCACCCGGCGGCTGCTGCAGGCCTATCGGCGGGGCATCTTCCCCTGGTACAGCGAGGGCCAGCCGGTGCTATGGTGGTCCCCGGATCCGCGCACCGTGCTCTTCCCTGAGCGGCTGCACCTCTCCCGCAGCCTGCGCAAGACGTTGCGTCGCGGCCGCTTCCGGGTCACCTTCGACCGTGCCTTCGACGCCGTCATCGCCGCCTGTGCCGAGCCGCGCCGGACAGGGGGCGGAACCTGGCTAACCCCGGCCATGCAGACCGCTTACCGCCGCCTGCATCGCGAGCGGTGGGCACACTCGGTGGAGATCTGGAGCGCCGAGGGGGAAGAGGGGGAGCTGGTGGGCGGCCTCTACGGGGTGGCCATCGGGCGGGTCTTCTTTGGCGAGTCCATGTTCAGCCGGCGCAGCGATGCCTCCAAGGTGGCCCTGGTGCACCTGGTGCAGCGA
>WFXX01000180.1 GCA_015490395.1 Gammaproteobacteria bacterium
GACAGGGGCGGGGCGGCGGGCCGCGGCGCGGGCATCCCGACCGCACCCGCCGGAGTCGCCCCATCTGTCTCCGCGGCGGCGACCTCCTCGGCGAGCGCCGCGACGGCCGGTGGTGCCTCCCGGGCCTCGTCCGCGAGCAGGGCCTCGATGGCCTCGATGGCGGGCCGGGCGTCACGCTCGGCCCGGGCCCGGGCGAAGGCCTCGGCCAGCGCCGGGCGCTCGCCGGCAACGCGCAGGCAGACCCTGCGTGCCGCGGCAAGCCGCCCGTCCCACACCTCCGCGGGGCAGGGGGTGCGCAGCATCTCGCACTGGGAGGCGAGGAGCTCGCGCGCCATCGCATCGAGCCCGCCTGCCGGCGCCGGGGAGGCCGCAGCCGCCGCCTCGGCATCGCCTTCCGCCCCATCGTCCCTGCTGGCCTTGGCCGCCGTCGCGCCAGCTGCGGCCTCCGCCTCCTCGCCGGGCAGGTCCCCGCGGGCGAGGGCCTCCACCAGCAGGGCGAGCCGTGCCCGCGCGGCCTCGTCCGCGCGCCTCGCAAGGCGCGCGATCCAGCGCAGGCAATCGGCCTCGCGGCCTGCCGCATCCCCCTCCTCCAGGGCCGCCTCCGCCTGCGAGCGCACCGTCCCGAGGTCCCCGGCCCCGAGCGCCGTCCGCAGCCCCTCCGCCAGACGGGCCCACCGCTCCCCGCCCTCGGGCTCGCCCTCGGGCACGGCGAGCCAGACCGGATCGAAGGGCTGCACGCTCGCCTCCTCGCCTGCGTACTGGAAGTGCTCCCGCACCGCCTCGGGGTCGGCCGCGCACAGCAGGCGGAAGCGCAGCACGCAACGATAAGGATCGAAGCTGCCCGGGTCCTCGGGCCAGGGCTCGCGTGGCTCGATGCCGAGCCAGAGCAGCCCGGGCGCGCTGCGCGCCGTCTGCAGCGGATCGTCGCCCGCGAAGAAGCAGCCCTCGTCGGGCGTATACTCGACGGCCACCACCGTCGCTTCACCGGCCTCCGCGGCCGCCGCGCGGACCGGCCCGGGGAGGGCGGCGGCCCACTCCGGCGGGAGCGCCCCCCCGGGGTCCTGGCTCACCCCCGCGGGCGCCGGAGCGGCCTCGCCGCCGGCCGGTCCGCTCCTCCCGGAGCCCAGCAGCGCCCGCAGGCGCGTGGCCAACGCCTCCCCGGCTGCCTCCGCGTCCTCCCCGAGATGGCCGTCACGCTCGAGCTCGTCCAGCCACGCCGAGACCTGGTCCATGGCATCGAGCAGCAGGTCCACGTGAGACGGCTCGAGCCGCAGCGCCCCCTCGCGCACGGCCACCAGCACGTCCTCCGCGGCGTGGACGGTGCGCGTGAGCGCCGGCACCTCGAACAGGCCCGAGTTGCCCTTGATGGTGTGGACCGCCCTGAACAGCTCGTTGACCAGCTCCGGGTCGTCCGGACGTTGCTCCAGCTCCAGGAAGCGGCTGGAGGCCGCCTCCAGCAGCTCCCGGGACTCGGTGATGAACTGCTGAAGCAGCGCGCTCATGCCCCTGCCTCCCCTGCCAGGGCCCGGACCACCGCCTGCAGGGCCTCGGGCCGCACCGGCTTGACCAGATAATGGTTGGCGCCGGCCGCCCAGGCCTGCTCCTTGTCGCGGGCCTTGGCCTCGGTGCTGACCATCACCACCGGCACCTCCCGCAGGTCCTCGCCCGATCGCATCTCGCGCACCAGGCGGTAGCCGTCCATCTTGGGCATGTTGACGTCCACCAGGAACAGGTCCCAGGTGGCCCCCAGGGCCTTCTCCAGGGCCTCGATGCCGTTCTCGGCCTCCACCACCTGGTGGCCCAGGGCCTCCACGAGCTCCCGGTGGTACATCCGCACCGTCGCCGCATCGTCCACGATCATGATCCTGGCCATGGCATCACACCGGCTTCTGGTAGGCGACCGCCTCCTCGAAGCGCCGCACGCGAAAGAGCGAGGAGATCCGGCTCATGGACTCCGAGTGCCCGAGGAAGACGAAGCCGCCCGGGTTGAGGGCATCGTAGAAGACCTCCGCCGCGCGACGCCGGGAGGCGTCATCGAAATAGATGAGCAGGTTGCGGCAGAAGATGACGTCGATGTGCCGATAGGGGCGCGTGTCGGCCGGATCGGAGAGGTTGACCCGGCGGAAGTCCACCGCCTCCCGGAGGTCGCGGGCGATCCGCCAGCGGCCGTCGCCCAGCGGCTCGAAGTACTTGGCGAGGAGGGCCCGTGGCAGGCGCTGCAGAGAGCGCCTGCCGTAGA
>WFXX01000181.1 GCA_015490395.1 Gammaproteobacteria bacterium
GCTCGCGCACCGGCAGGCCCCGGCGCGCGAGCTGGGCGGCTAGGTCGGGAGCCAGGTAGCGCAGGCGGGTGGCCCAGGCCGGGCCTGCCACCGCCACCGACAGGATCCCGTCCCGCAGGCCGATGACCTGGCAGCGGGCCGCCAGCGCCCCGTCCAGCTCGGCCCGCAGGGCCTGAGTGAGGGTCTCCAGGGCTCGGGCCTGCTCCAGGAGGGAGGCCAGGGTCCCATGATGGCGGGGCAGCTCCCGCAGCCACAGGCGCATGGACCGAGGACGGGGCCGGGGACGGGAAGGGGGATGGCGAGAGGGGCGGCTCACGGCGTGGCTCCTCGGCAGGCCCGAAGAGGGTCTCGCGAGAGGATACCAGCATTGGGGAGGCGACGGCGATGATCCTGTGGCTCCTCGGTGACCTGCGCCGACCCCGGATCCTGCGCCTGGGCGGAGTCGCCCTCGGCCTGCTCCTGGCCCTGGCGGCCCTGCTCGGGGCGGCCCTCGGAGCATGGGGCGGCCGTCTCCTGGCCTCCGGCCAGCCGCCGGCGTCGGTCGCCTTGCCCGAGGCGGCCCTGGCGGCCGCCGAGGAGCGGGCTCGGCGGGCCGAGGCGCAGGTGGAGGCCCTGGCCGCGCGCCTGGCGGCCCTGCAGGCCCGCATCATCCGCCTGGATGCCCTGGGCAGGCGCCTGGTGGACTTGGCCGGTCTGGATCCCGGCGAGTTCGACTTCGCCCGCCCGCCGCCCCAGGGTGGACCTGCCCCTTTGCGGACTGGGGAAACCCCGGCCCTTGGACGCGGTCCCAGAGAGGGAGCGGGCGGGACCCGGCTCGGTCCCTCCTCGCAGGCCCTTGTGGACTGGCTGGCCCGGCTGGAGACAGGCCTGGAGGGCCGGGCCCGGGGGTTGGCCCTGCTGGAGAGCTATTACCTGGACCGGAGGCTGCAACGCAGCACCACGCCGCGGGGGCGGCCCGTACGCCACGGCTGGCTCTCCTCCCTGTTCGGCTGGCGCACCGATCCCTTCACCGGGCTGCGGGCCTTCCACCAAGGGGTGGACGTGGCCGGCCGGGAGGGCGAGCCGGTGCGCGCCGTGGCCGACGGGGTGGTCACCTGGGCCGGGCCCCGCTACGGTTACGGCCGGCTGGTGGAGATCGCCCATGGCCGCGGCTACGTGACCCGCTACGGGCACAACCGGGAGATCCTGGTGCAGGTGGGGCAGCGCGTGCGCCAGGGTGAGGTGATCGCCCGCATGGGCTCCACGGGGCGCTCCACGGGCCCCCACGTGCACTTCGAGGTGCTGCGGGACGGCCGCCCGGTGAACCCCCTGCCCTATCTGCGGGCCGCCCGCTGAGCGCCCCGGGGGTGCTGAGGAGGAAGGGACGAGGACCATGATCGGTGCTTTGATCCAAAAGGTGGTGGGCAGCCGCAACGAGCGGTTGCTGCGCCGGATGCGCGCCACGGTGCAGCGCATCAATGCCCTGGAGGACGAGGTCCGCGGGTTGGACGATGCGGCCCTGCGGGCCAAGACGGAGGTGTTCCGGGAGCGCCTGGCGAAGGGAGAGAGCCTGGACGACCTCCTGCCCGAGGCCTTCGCCGTGGTGCGCGAGGCCGCCCGT
This sequence comes from Gammaproteobacteria bacterium, assembly GCA_015490395.1. GTDB lineage: Bacteria > Pseudomonadota > Gammaproteobacteria > DRLM01 > DRLM01 > S141-70. The sequence continues at coordinate 1,601 of WFXX01000181.1, forward strand.
CGCACCCTGGGCCTGCGCCACTACGACGTGCAGCTCATCGGTGGCATCGTGCTCCACCAGGGCAAGATCGCCGAGATGCGCACCGGCGAGGGCAAGACCCTGGTGGCCACCTTGGCCGCCTACCTCAACGCCCTCACCGGCAAGGGCGTGCACGTGGTCACCGTCAACGACTACCTGGCCCGGCGCGACGCCGGCTGGATGGGGCCGATCTACCACGCCCTGGGCCTGAGCGTGGGTGTGATCAACTCCGCCGCCGCCGAGACCGGCCAGTCCTCCTTCGTGTTCGACCCGGGCCACAAGGGCGCCGACAGCTACCGCCACCTGCGCCCCGTGAGCCGGCGCGAGGCCTATGCCTGCGACATCACCTACGGCACCAACAACGAGTTCGGCTTCGACTACCTGCGCGACAACATGGCCTTCAGCGCCGAGGAGCGGGTGCAGCGGGGCCACTACTACGCCATCGTGGACGAGGTGGACTCCATCCTCATCGACGAGGCCCGCACCCCCTTGATCATCTCCGGCCCCGCGGAGGACAGCACCGAGCTCTATGTCAAGATCAACGCCCTCATCCCCAAGCTCCGCCGCCAGGAGGAGGAGGGCGGCCCCGGTGACTACTCGGTGGACGAGAAGGCCAAGCAGGTCTACCTCACCGAGGAGGGGCACGAGCGGGTGGAGCGCCTGCTGGTGGAGGCCGGCCTCCTCAAGGAGGGCGAGAGCCTCTACGACGCGGCCCACATCACCCTCATGCACCACCTGAACGCCGCCCTGCGCGCCCACGCCCTCTATCACCGGGACGTGGACTACATCGTCCGCGATGGCGAGGTGATCATCGTGGACGAGTTCACCGGGCGCACCCTGCCCGGGCGGCGCTGGTCCGAGGGGCTGCACCAGGCCATCGAGGCCAAGGAGGGGGTGCGGATCCAGAGCGAGAACCAGACCCTGGCCTCCATCACCTTCCAGAACTACTTCCGCCTCTACGAGAAGCTGGCGGGGATGACCGGCACCGCCGACACCGAAGCCTACGAGTTTCAACAGATCTACGGCCTGGAGGTGGTGGTCATCCCCACCCACCGCCCCATGATCCGCAAGGACTACGGGGACCTGGTCTTCCTGACCCAGGAGGACAAGTTCCAGGCCGTCATCGAGGACATCCAGGACTGCCACCGGCGCGGGCAGCCGGTGCTGGTGGGCACCACCTCCATCGAGGTCTCCGAGCTCCTCTCCCGCAAGCTCAAGAAGCTGCGCATCCCCCACCAGGTGCTCAACGCCAAGCATCACGAGAAGGAGGCCCAGATCATCGCCCAGGCCGGGCGCCCCGGGGCCGTGACCATCGCCACCAACATGGCCGGCCGCGGCACCGACATCGTGCTCGGCGGCAGCCTCGAGGCCGATCTTCAGGCCTTGGGCGAGAACCCCTCCCCCGAGGCGGTGGAGCGGGTCAAGCGCCAGTGGCAGGAGCGGCACGACCAGGTGGTGGCCGCCGGGGGGTTGCACGTCATCGGCACCGAGCGGCACGAGTCCCGGCGGGTGGACAACCAGCTCCGCGGGCGCTCCGGGCGCCAGGGAGACCCCGGCTCCAGCCGCTTCTACCTGTCCCTCGAGGACAACCTGATGCGTATCTTCGCCCCCGAGCGCGTCAAGACCTTGATGCAGCGCCTGGGGATGCAGAAGGGCGAGGCCATCGAGCACCCCTGGGTGACCAAGGCCATCGAGAATGCCCAGCGCAAGGTGGAGGCCTACAACTTCGACATCCGCAAGCAGCTGCTCGAGTACGACGACGTGGCCAACGACCAGCGCAAGGTCATCTATGAGCAGCGCAACGAGATCATGAACGCGACGGACGTCTCGGAGACCATCCGGGCCATCCGGGCCGACGTGCTCGAGCGCCTCATCAGCGAGCACATCCCGCCCGAGAGCGTGGAGGAGCAGTGGGACGTCCCGGGGCTGGAGAAGGCCCTGGAGGAGCTGGGCCTCGGGCTGCCGGTGAGGCGGTGGCTGGAGGAGGATGAGCAGCTGGATGAGGAGGGCCTGCGGCGGCGGATCCTCGAGGCCTACGAGCAGGCCTACGCGGAGAAGGAGCGCCAGGTGGGCCCGGAGGTGATGCGCCACTTCGAGAAGGCGGTCATGCTCCAGGTGCTGGACAGCCTGTGGCGGGAGCACCTGGCGGCCATGGACCATCTGCGCCAAGGCATCCACCTGCGGGGCTATGCCCAGAAGCAGCCCATCCAGGAGTTCAAGCGCGAGGCCTTCGAGCTCTTCAGCGACCTGCTCGAGCGCATCAAGTACGAGGTGGTGAGCATCCTCACCAAGGTGAGGGTGCGGACCGAGGAGGACGTGGCGGCGGTGGAGGCCCAGCGCCGGCAGGAGGCACCGGTCTCCTACCAGCACGCCGGGGCCCCGCCTCTGGCCGCGGCCGCCGGTGGGGGCGCCACCCCCGCCCCGGGGCCGCTCCCCGGCGCCGCTCCCGCCGCTCGCCCCGTCCGGCCCTCGACCCAGCCCTATGTGCGCCAGGGCCGCAAGATCGGGCGCAACGAGCCCTGCCCGTGCGGTTCCGGCAAGAAGTACAAGCACTGTCACGGGAAGCTGAGCTAGGAGTCAGAAGTTAGGAGCTAGAAGATAGAAGCTGGGAGCTAGAAGCTAGAAGAGAGGAGATAGAAGGGCCCGCTA
>WFXX01000182.1 GCA_015490395.1 Gammaproteobacteria bacterium
CTGGTGGAGGCTCAGGCCGTGGGGCGGGCGGTGGCCTCCAGCAGGGGCTGTAGCAGGGGCCAGACGTTGTCCAGGATGCGCGGTTGGGCGGCGGCGGTGGGGTGCAGGCCGTCGGCCTGGAACAGGCTCCGGTCCTCCTCCACGCCGGCCAGGAGCGAGGGCAGCAGCACCGCGCCCGTCTCGTCCGCCACCTTCCGGAAGACCCGCTCGAAAGCTCGGGTGTAGAAAGGGCCGTAGTTGGGGGGCAGGCGCACCCCGGCCAGCAGGACCCGCGCCCCTGCGGCCCGGGCTTGCTCCACCATGGCCCGCAGGTTGGCCTCCATGGCCCGCAGGGGCAGCCCTCGCAGGCCGTCGTTGCCGCCCAGAGCCAGCACCAGCACGGCGGGGCGGTGGCGGGCTAGGAGGTCGGGCAGCCGTGCGCGACCCTCGGCGGTGGTCAGGCCGCTGACCGAGGCGTTCACCACCCGGTGAGGGAGCCCGCGGGCGGCCAGCCGCCGCTCCAGCAGGGCCACCCAGCTCTGGCCCTGGCCGAGTCCGTGGCCGGCGCTTAGACTGTCGCCCAGCACCAGCACCACCGGGTCGGCGGCGGCTGTGGCCGCCGCCCAGCAGAGGCAGAGCATGGCCAACAACAGGGGCCCGGCGGTCCGGGCCGAAGGGCTCGTTCGGCGCATCGCCGCCCCCGAGGGGGAGATCCGGCTCCTCGAGGGGGTGGATCTTAGCATTGCCCCCGGGGAGGCGGTGGCCGTGCTGGGCCCTTCCGGCTCCGGCAAGTCCACCCTCCTGGCCTTGCTAGCCGGGCTGGATCTGCCCGATGCGGGCCGTGTGTGGCTGGAGGGCACCGAGCTCACTGCCCTGGACGAGGAGGGGCGGGCGGCCGCCCGGGCTGGGCGCGTGGGTTTTGTGTTCCAGCAGTTCCATCTCCTGCCGCACCTCACTGCTCTGGAGAACGTGATGCTGCCCTTGGAGCTAGCCGGCCGCCGCGACGCCCGCCGCCGGGCCCGGGAGCTGCTGGAGGCGGTGGGCCTGGGGGCACGCCTGCGCCACCTGCCCCGGCAGCTTTCCGGAGGGGAGCAGCAGCGCGTGGCCCTGGCCCGGGCCTTTGCGATCTCGCCTCGGATCCTCTTCGCCGACGAGCCCACCGGCAGCCTGGACCGGGCTACCGGGGAGCGGGTGGCCGGCCAGCTCCAACGGCTGCGGGAGGAGGCGGGCACCGCCATGGTGCTGGTGACCCATGACGAGGGTCTGGCGGCGCGCTGCGACCGGCGCCTGCTCCTTGAGAGCGGCCGGCTGCGTCCCCTGCCCTGACGGAGGGTCCTCATGGCCCGCCTTGCCTGGCGTTGGTTGCTGCGGGATCTGCGGGCGGGTCAGCTCTGGGTGCTGTTCGCCGCCGTGGCTGTAGCCGTGGCCGCCGCCACGGCGGTAGGGCTCCTGGCCCAGCGGGTGGGGATCGCCCTGGAGCGCCAGGCCGACACCCTCCTGGGGGCGGACCTAGCCTTGGCCGCCGACCGCCCCCTCCCCAAGGCCCTAGTCGAGACGGCCCGTCAGCGGGGTCTGCAAACTGTGCGCACCCTGCGCATGCCCACCATGGCCTTGGGCCCAGAGGGGGCGGGCCCCCTGCGCTCGCGCATGGTGGAGCTGCTGGCCGTGGAGCCGGGCTATCCCCTGAGGGGCGAGCTACGCATTGCCCCCTCGCCCTTTGGGGCAGATCGTCCCGCCGGCGGGGTGCCGACGGAGGACGAGGTCTGGGTGGAAGCCGCGGTGCTGCGGGCCCTAGGGCTGGAGGTGGGCGACGTGCTGCGCCTGGGGCGGGCCCGTTTCCGGATTGGGGCGGTGCTGCGCCGCTCTCCGGATCGGGGGGTCCAGGGCCTGGCCGTGGCCCCCCGGGTGCTGGCGCGCCTGGAGGCGATGGCGGCTACCGGTCTGCTGGCGCCTGGGGCCCGGGTGCGCCACAGGCTGCTGGTGGCCGGCCCTCCCGAGGCGCTGGAGGGCTACCGACACTGGGTGCAGGAGCACTTGCCGCCGGGTGGGCGGGTGGTGGCCGCCGCCGATTCACGGCCCGAGCTGCGGGCGGCCCTGGATCGGGCCCGAGCCTTCCTGGGCCTGGCGGCCCTGGTCACCGCCTTGCTGGCCGGAGCCGGGGCTGCGGTGGCCGTGCGTCGCCACGTGGCCGTACGCCTAGATGCCTGCGCGGTGTTGCGGGCCCTCGGGGCGGGGAGGGGCCGCCTGCTGGCCGTGCATCTAGGGGAGTTGGCTTGGCTGGCCCTGCTGGCCGGCGCCGCCGGGGCCGCCCTGGGCTGGATGGTGCAGGAGGCCTTGGCCCGGCTCTTGGAGGGCCTAGCCGGGCGTTCCTTGCCCCCGCCCGGCCTCGGAGCTGCGCTGGCCGGCCTCGGGGCCGGGTTGGCGGTGGGGGCGGGGGCGGTGCTGGTCTTCGCCCTTCCCCCGCTATTGGCCCTGGGCCGGGTACCGGCGCTGCGGGTGCTGCGCCGGGAGCTGCCGCCGCCGACGCCGCCGCTTTGGGCCGTGGCCCTGCTG
>WFXX01000183.1 GCA_015490395.1 Gammaproteobacteria bacterium
CCCCTGGAGCCGGCCTCGCCCACTGGACGCCCCCTCCGGCCAGGGGCACAGGGGCCGTAGCACGCAAGCCTCGCACCGCGGCCGGCGGGCGGTGCAGGTCTGACGCCCGTGCAGGATCAGGGCGTTGCTGAGCTGCACCCAGCGGCTGCGGGGGAAGAGGGCCATGAGGGTCTCCTCCACCGCCTCGGCGTCGGCCTCGGGCGGGGCCAGGCCCAGGCGCCGGCTCACCCGCAGCACGTGGGTGTCCACCGCCACCGCCGGGATCCCGAAAGCGTTGCCGGCCACCATGTGGGCGGTCTTGCGCCCCACGCCGGGCAGGGCCCGGAGGGCCTCCGGGTCCTCAGGGACCCTGCCCCCGTGGCGCTCCACCAGGGCCCGGCAGCAGGCCACCAGGTGCCTGGCCTTGCTGCGGTAGTAGCCGGTGGGCCGGATCAGCGCCTCCAGCTCGGCGGGGTCCGCCCGCGCCAGGGCCGCCGGGTCGGGGTAGCGCCGGAAGAGCTCCGGGGTGACCCGGTTGACCCGTTCGTCGGTGCACTGGGCGGAGAGGATCACCGCCACCAGGAGCTGATAGGGGTTCTCCCAGCGTAGGGCCAGGCGGGGCTCCGGATAGCGGCACAGCAGTCGCTGGAGGATACGGCGGGCCCGGGCCCTGGCCTCGGCCGAGGGCCCGGGGGCGGTGCCGGCTGCGGTCCTGCCCACGCTCGCGCCTCCTGCGGGCGGATCCCGCCCAGCAGTATAGGCGCTTCGCCGCCCCTAGGCCCCGGTGATGGCGCCGCCCCAGTAGGAGAAGGCCGGCTCCCGGACCCCGGGCGGTCCCAGGGTCAGGTGCTGAAGCAGACGGCCGGTGAGGCCGTCCAGGATGCTGAGCCCGCCCTCGGAGTCCGGCACCAGCACCCGGCCGTCCTCCCGGGGGAAGGCGAGGGGGCGGCGGCCACAGTCGGCCGGCCCCACCCGCAGCTCCTGAATCAGGATCAGCTCCGGGAGACGGGCAGCGTCGTAGACCAGGAGCAGGTCCTTGCGTAGCCGCTCCCGCTGGGTGCCCTTCCCAGTGGCGGCGGAGGTGACGTAGAGACGGCGCCCGTCGGGGCTGAAGCGGTAGGTGCTGGGATAGAGATCGGGCAGGGTCTGCTCGGCCACCACTCGGCCGCTCTCGGCCTCCATGACGCAGACCCGACCCAGGACGTGCTCCGGATCGCTCTTGCGGTCGGCCCCTTTGCCGATGAGGAAGCGCCCGCAGGGGCTCAGCAGCAGGTTGCTGCTCACTCCCATGGGGCTGGCGCGCTCGAGGCGCAGGCTCTCGGGGTCGATGCAGGCCACGGTGCGGTAGCCGTTGTTGAGGTTGTACACCCGACCGGTGGCCGGAGAGTGGACCAGCCCGTGGGGGAAAGGGTCCCCCTGGCGTTCGGGGTCGCGCAGGTCCACCCGGCCCAGCTCCTTCAGGTAGGTGGCCCCGTCGGCCGGGTCGGCCCCCAGCACCACCAGGTCGCCGTCCAGCAGATTGCTGACGAAGGCGCGGGCGGGATGGCCGCCGCCTGCGGGCACGAAGGCGGTGACGTGGTGGCCCCGGCCCACGCAGACGGTGCCGTCCAGGCGGGGGGTGCCGCCGTGGTCGCGGATCACGCTCACCGCGGCCTCGCCCCCGGGGCAGCGGGCCGGATCCCGGCCCTCCTCCTTGTCGCCGTCATGGCTGAACCACAGCGCCCCGTCGGGGGCGACATAGGCGTAAGTGGGCACGGCGTCGGCGGGCAGGGCCTCGACCCGCCGGAGGCTCCCGCCGGCTTCCAGCAGAAACACGCTGCGCCCGTCTTGCCAATCCACGCCCACGAAGGTGGGCCGCTCCGGGGCGGGGCGTCCAGTGGGCGAGGCCGGCTCCAGGGGTCGGGCCTCAGCCCCGTTGCGACTAAGGCTTACCACCGCTAGGCGGCCCTCCTTCCCATAGTCCAGGTGACAGGCGAACTGGATGCTGCTCATGGGCTCACCTCCGTCTCTCCCCCATGGAGCCGCTCAGCGGCATACAGGGTGTTCTCCAGCAGAGAGGCCACGGTCATGGGCCCCACCCCCCCGGGCACCGGGGTGATCCAGGCCGCGCGCTCCCGGGCCCCGGTGAAGTCCACGTCCCCCACCAAGCGGCCGTCGGGGAGGCGGTTCATCCCCACGTCCACCACCACCGCCCCAGGGCGGATCCAGGCCCCGGGGATCAAGCCCGGCCGGCCCACAGCCACCACCAGGATCTCCGCCCGGCGCACGTGGGCCTCCAGGTCCCGGGTGAAGCGATGGCAGACGGTCACCGTGCAGCCGGCCAGCAGCAGCTCCAAGGCCATGGGCCGGCCCACGATATTGGAGGCCCCCACCACCAC
>WFXX01000184.1 GCA_015490395.1 Gammaproteobacteria bacterium
CCACGCGGCCCGCCCTGCGAGCATCCCTCAGCTCCGAAACTATAACCGCACCGCTCGGCCCCTGGCCAGACGGCGAGCCGCGTGGCCCGCGGCCAGCATCAGGAGCACCCCCCAGCCCAGCGCGCCGCCTCCACCACCGCCCAGGGACGGCCGCCTGCTGCCTCCGGCCGCTGGCGCCAGACGCAGCCGCGTGGCCGGATCGCCGAAAAGGACAAAGTTGTCCAGATTCTCCACATGCACCCCGTCTTCCACGTAGGCGCGCACCTTAGCCCGAGTGGTCACCGAGCCCATGATCCGATCCCCCTCCTGGAAAAGGCCCTCGAAGAGCCGCCGGCCCACGTGGCGCTGCTCAGAGGGATAGGCGAAGGCCGCAGGGGCCCACATGCCGATGCCGCCCCGCCCGGGCACCTGCAGCAGGGCCTCGGGCAGGGGCATGCGGTAGTGGAGCTGGCGGCCGTCGGGGGTGGTGAAGCGCTGCCCGTCCGCCGGCTGGGCGAAGAGCCCGTTGAGGCAGTTCAGGGCCACGAAGAAGGGCCAGGCCCGCTCGTTGCGCAGGCTGCGGAGCACGTCCTCCGAGCTGAGCAGCACCAGCGGCCGGCCCACTCCGTCGTTGTCGGCGGCCACCCAGCGGTCCACCCGCCCGTGCCCGAAGTAGACCACCAGGGCGGCTCCGTCGGCGCTCAGCGTGCGGGAGAAGCGCTCCCGAGCCAGGAGGCGGGGCCGGATCAGCCGGGTATCCAGGGCCACCGCCCGGTAACCCCCGGGCACCAGAGCCCGCCACTCCTCTAAATAGCGGGAGAAGCGCGGATCCTGGTCCCCCACGGCCACCAGCAGCCGGGACTGCCAGGCACCCCCCGCCCCCGTCTCGTAGGCCACGATCTTGTCCACCGCGGCCTGGGCCTGCTCCAGGGTGCGCACGGGGATACGCCCGACTAACAGATCCGGCAGGGCATCATCCCCCGCCACGGTGACCAGCCAGTGGTCGCTGGGAGTCTGGCCCACCTGGCTGGTCTCGACCAGATAGGTGGGCACCAGATTGGGCACGCCCGTCCCGTAGCGATCCCGGGCGTCCAGGTTGGCATCCCCCAGCAGCAGCACGTACTCCGGGCGGGGGCTCCAGTGCCTGAAGGCGTAGGCGAGGAAGGCGCGGATGGCATGGGGGGTGGGGAGGCCATCGCCGAACTCGTCGTAGATCCGCCGGGTGAGGACCACCGTCGTGGGCAGCCCCAAGGCGTTGCGATGCCGGGCCAGAGTCTGGGCCGCCTCCTCCAGCTCCGGGGGCGCCACGATGATCTCCCGCGCCCCCAGCCCCGCCCGCCGCAGCCGATAGCCCGGCGCCACCGCCACCGCCGCGGGGCGGGCGGCCCGCCCCCGCTCCACTAGGAGGAAAATCCGCTCCGCCGCGCCCCGGTCTGCACCGAAGCTCACCCGGTAAGCCCCTCCCGGCTCGGGGAGCACCCGCACGCCAGCCACTCGGCGGGGGACCGCAGGATCGGTGAGCTCCAGCACCACGACGTCGGGAGAGGCGAAACCTCCCGCCTCGACCCGCACCACCCCTTGCCCGACAGGGAGCCGCAGCCGCAGCCGCCCCTCCCGGGCCCGGGGAAGGCGGTGGTAGTCCACCTCCACCCAGTCCACGTAGACCCCGTCCACGGTGACGCCGGGAAGCTCTCGCTCCGTCACCCGCAGCACGCTGCGCTCCTGCAGGCAGATGGGGGGGACCGCGAAGGAGGCCTCCCGGGGCCGCTGCCCGTCCCAGCGCACCTCTCCCAGGAGGCAGCCGTTGAGGGTCAGCTCGGTGCGGTGATCGGGGTCCACGCCGGGGACGTCCGTGCGCCCCTGGAGCCGCACCCGGACGGTAGCCTCCGGGCCGCCCGGGTCCGGGTCGGGCAGGTCCAGTGCCAGCTCCCGGGTCTCCCCGGGGCGCAGGGGCGGCCCCCAGAACCAGTGGTCCCGCCCTTCGCCCCCCGGCATCTGCTGCCAGTAAGCCCAGTCCTGCTCGGCGTGCACCCGGTGGCGGAAGGAGGGCAGGGGTATGCCGCCGGCGGCCGCCTCCAGGGTGCCCATCACCTGCCCCCGTTCCGCACCATCCAGGGCCAGCCAGTAGACGGCGTGCGGGGCGTAGGGATAGAGGGGATCGTCCCGGGCCAGGCCCGGCGCATGAAACAGCAGGGCATCCCCCGGCCCGAAGCGCCCATCGCCCTCGTCTTCCCAAAGAAAGGGCACCGTCCGGCCGCGGGTGGAGAGCCGTAGCCGCCTCAGGTCCTCCAGGGGGCGGGGGAAGGCCGGCAGGGCCTCATAGGGCAGGCGCTGCAGACCCGGCCGGGCGACGGTCACGCGGGCCGCCCAGGCGGCTTCCAGCGTCCCGGCTGCCGCGGCCCCCCCCAGCAAG
>WFXX01000185.1 GCA_015490395.1 Gammaproteobacteria bacterium
CTCCAGGCTGCGGCCGGCCTCGATCCAGGCGGCCGGGGCCGGCCAGGGCCTTCCCCCGCTCGGCGGCCTGGCCCAGTGGGGGCCGCCGGCATCCCTGCCTCGCGGCCCCTGCGAGGCCGCCGCCACGGCGGGAGGTGGCCGGTCCCGGGGGACGGGGCCCGGCCCCGACGAGCCGTTCCCTGCCTTCGGAGGCCGGGATGGCCTTGGGCGGCCCTCGTCGCCTTCCTTCGTGTCAGGGCGCTGGCGCTGGCGTGTCCACCAGGTCCGCAGCTGCTCCTTCCAGTCCATGGTCGCCCACCTCCACCACCGCGAAGCAGAGCTCGCGGCGGTCTTCCCTGAACTGCCGCAGGTCGTCCTCGATCTTCGCCAGGCGACGCTCCAGGGCGGCCAGCTCCTTCTCTCGCCGGGCGCGGGCGGCCTTGGCCAGCGGGTCCCGGCCGGCGGCCTCGTGCCCGCGGATCACCTCCTCGAAGCGGCGCGCCACCCCGTGGCGCTTCTCCTCGAGCAGCTGCCGGTGCAGCTCGCCGCGCGCCTGGTGCTCCTCTCGGCGCTCGCGCGCCAGCCGCCCCCAGGCCTCCTCCAGGCGCTCCAGGCAACCCTCCGCCGCGGCACGCACCCGGCCGCCGTTCAGCGCCTGCGCTGCCGCCGGCCAGGGCCTGCCGTGGCGGCTCAGGGCCCGGAGCAGGTTCTGGGCCCGCCTCTCCTCGATCCGCTCTCCAGTCTCGAGGTCTGTCGCGCTGACCAGCAGATGCGTCTCCGAGCGCAGCCCTTCCAGCCTGAGCGAGCCGGCCACGAGCACGTAGCGCCCCTTGGGGAGGCCCGCCTGCGCCGCGCCGATGCGGCAGGCATAGACCGGATGCCAGTCCCGTTCCGCGAGCTCCTTCCCGATGAAGCGGATCAGCGGATGGAAGCGGTGCACCACCTCCTCGTTCCCCCGGGGGCGCTCCGTGATCTTGTCGGCGAAGCGGCATCGGCGCACGGGGTGGGTCGCGAGGCCCCTGCCGCCCTCGAAGCGCATCCGGGCCAGGAACTCGCCGAAGCGGCTGGCCAGCTGCGCCGAGAGGCCGATGTCGGCGACGTGCGGCTCGCCTGCCACCGGATCGAAGCGGCAGCCCGGCTGCCCCTCGAGGAAATCGGCGACCAGACGGGCCAGGTCCTCCCGGTCGAGCCAGCGGTGCTCCTGGCGCATGGCCCTGATGCGCGCGAGCAGCTCCTCGCCGTGGGCCTCCAGACGCACGGCCTCGCGCTCCAGCCGCTTGTGCTCCTGCCGGACCCGGTCGATCGCCATGGCCCTGCGGTAGATCTCCTGCTCCTCCTCCTCGGGCGTCATGGGTCGGGCGAGGAGGGCGTCCTCGAGCTTGCGCACCTCGCCCAGGATGGCCTCGGTCTCGCCGAGGGCCTCCTCGAAGATGCGGATCCTCTGGTGAAGCAGCTTGTGGATCCTCTCGTCGATGGTGTCCTTCTGGAGGATGTTCCAGATATGGATCTCCTGGGACCGCTGGCCGATGCGGTCGATGCGGCCGATGCGCTGCTCGATGCGCATGGGATTCCAGGGCAGGTCGTAGTTGATCAGGAGGTCGCTGCACTGCAGGTCCACGCCCTCGGCGGCGACGTCGGTGGAGATCAGGACCCGGATCCCCGGGTCACGACGGAACCGCTCGATGACCTCGTCCTTGTCGGAGCCCGCCCCGCCCATGAGGAGCGCCACGCCCAGGCCCCGGGCACGGAGCTGCTCCGCCAGGTAACGGGCGGTCTCCCGGAAGGCGGTGAACAGCACCACCTTCCTCCGGGGCTCCTTCGCCAGGTGCCGCCCCAGCGCCTCGTGCAGGCGCTTGAGCTTGTTGTCGCACGCGGCCAGCGCCTGCTCGTCGAAGCGGTGCAGCACCTCCTGCTGCAGGTGGGCGCGCAGCCGGCCGCCGGTGCGCCGCAGGCGCTCCTCGCTGGCGTCCGCCTCGTCGCTTTGCACCGCCATGCCGTCGGTGTCGTCCACCCCGCGGCCCCAGGTGCGCAGCAGCGCCACCGCGCACGAGGAGACCAGCCGTTGCGGGAGGGCCACCAGGAAGGCATGGGCGATGCCCTCCTGCTCGGCGTAGCGGCGCACGGCCTCGGTGACCTCGTCGTAGAGGGCCCGCTCCAGGCCGGACATGGTGGCGATGAGGGTCTCGGGCCGGCGCCGGATGCGGTGGGGGTCGATATCCCGCTTCCTGGTGCGGCAGACCACGTGCGCGATCAGGTCCAGCCGCTCCAGCTCCGCAGCGATGCGGGTGCGCTCCTCCCTGCCGGGCTCCCGTTGGTGCCGGGCGGCATCGAGCAGGCGCCGTATCCGGAGGGAATCGGGGCGCCGCCGGTGCAGCTCGTGTAGGGCCTGCCGCGCCTTTCCCCAGTCGGGATCGTGGTAGACCAGGTCGCGGGCGCGCACCACGGGCTGGTTGAGCTCCACGATGCGCTCGAAAGCCCTCTGGTCCACGAAGCGGTCCGGGTCCAGGAGCTCCAGGAGGTTCCGGAGGTCGTCCAGGCGGAGGTTGATCGGGGTGGCCGAGAGCAGGAGCTGGCGGTCGCTGGTGCGGCGCAGCAGGTCCGCCAGGCGCCAGTTGGCGGTGTGGCGGTTGCGGACGTAGTGCGCCTCGTCCAGCACCAGCAGGTCGATGAGCGGCTCGCCCTCGGCATGCCGCTCCAGCCAATCGGCCAGCGCGTGGCGGGGCGATGGGCCGCGGCGGGCGCCGGACCGGCGCGTCCGCGACCGGGGCGGGCGGAGGCCCTGGTAGCTGGCCACAAGCACCTGCTCGCGGCCGGGGCGGCGGCGCAGCGCCTCGAGGAGATCGGCGGCGTTCACCACCCGGGGCTCGGCGCCGAACTTGGTCTGGAGCTCGTAGCACCATTTCTCCCGGAGCATGGCGGGGCAGACCACGAGCAGGCGGCGGGCGTCGTAGCGGGCCTTGAGCTCGGTCCAGATCAGGCCGGCCTCGATGGTCTTGCCGAGGCCGACCTCGTCGGCGATCAGGAGCCCGTCCGCGGGGGAGTCGAGGAGGGTAAGCAGGGGCTTGTACTGATGCGGGTAGAAGTCGGTGCTGGTGGCGTCCATGGCCTGGATCACGCCGCTGAGGTCCTGGCTCAGCAGGGCCCCGGCCAGGAGCTGGCGGAGCTGGGCCACGCCGCCGTAGCGCCCCTGCTCGAGCAGCGTCAGCGGCTCCCCTGCCGCCTCCTCGGGTACGGGCTCCAGCTCGTCCTCGTAGTGCCAGCTGCGGTCCCCGTCGCTCCACTGCACCTCCCGCTGGATGCCGTAGGTGCGCTCACGGGAGCGGCGGGTGAGGATCCCCTACCGGGCGGGATTGTCGCGATGGCGGACGCAGGAGCCTGGCGTCAGCATGGGGGGGCAGGCACGGATCTGGTCACGCTATGAGCGGCGATCATAGCATGGGTCGCAGGACGAGACCGGGCGGCTCGAGCGGTTGTATCCCAC
>WFXX01000186.1 GCA_015490395.1 Gammaproteobacteria bacterium
GGGGGCCGGGGGCGGGGCCGGTGGCCTGCACCGCCCGCCTGGCACCCTATCTGCCCGCGCCCCGGGTGGCCCGGGAGGGGGAGCGCTACCGCTGGCTGGAGACCCGGGACCTGCCCCGGAGCATCGGTCGGCTGGGGGCCTTCGCCGGGAACGTGGGGGTGCTGCTGCGGGCCTACGTGTACCTGCGTCTGCTAGGCGAGGAGGGCCTGCCCCGGGTGGCCGAGCACGCCACCCTGGCGGCCAACTATCTCCAGGCCCTGCTGCGCGAGGCCGGCTACCGGCCCGCCTTCCCCGGGCGCCGGGCCACCCACGAGTTCGCCCTCAGCCTCCAGGATCTCAAGGCCCGTCATGGGGTGAGCGCCCTGGACGTGGCCAAGCGGCTGCTGGACCACGGCTTCTACGCCCCCACGGTCTACTTTCCGGCCCTGGTGCCCGAGTGCCTCCTCATCGAGCCCACCGAGACCGAGAGCCGGGAGACCCTGGAGGCCTTCGCCGCGGCCATGGCCGCCATTCGGCGCGAGGCCGAGACCGACCCCGGGCGGCTGCGCGGCGCCCCCCATGGCCTTCCGGTGGGGCGCCTGGACGAGGTGCGGGCTGCCCGGCAGCTGGATCTGGCCTGGGAGGGGCCCCAGACGGCCCGAGCTTGAGGTGGGCGACACCTTCGACTTGGTGCGCCTGGCACGGGCGGCCCGCTGCTCCTGGGCGGGGCTACGGGCGGCTTGGCGCGAGGAGGCCGCCTTCCGCCTGGAGCTCCTCCTGCTGGGCCCCCTGGCGCTGGCCGTCCCCTGGCTGGGCGCCAGCGGGGTGGAACGGGCCTTGCTGTGGGCCTCTCTGGCCCTGGTGCCCCTGGTGGAGCTGCTCAACAGCGCGGTGGAGGCCGCGGTGGACCGCAGCGGCCGGGAGCACCATCCCCTGGCTGGCAAGGCCAAGGACCTGGGCTCGGCGGCCGTGGCGGCCGCCCTGGTCCTGGCGGGGGGGGTCTGGGCCCTGGTGCTGCTGGGCTAGGGCCGGGAACGGGTCTTCACGGAGCGGAGAGGAAGGAGAGCGACACCCCATGTCCGTGCTGATCTGCGGCTCCATCGCCTACGACACCATCATGGTCTTCCACGATCGCTTCCGGAACCACATCCTGCCGGAGCAGGTGCACATCCTGAACGTCTCCTTCCTGGTGCCCGAGATGCGCCGGGAGTTCGGCGGCTGCGCCGGCAACATCGCCTACGGCCTCAAGGCCCTGGGCGGGGACCCCCTGCCCATGGGCACCGTGGGGCGGGACTTCGAGCCCTATGCCCGCTGGATGGACCGCTGGGGCATCCCCCGCACCCACGTCAAGGTCCTGGAGGACACCTACACCGCCCAGGCCTACATCACCACCGACCTGGACGACAACCAGATCACCGCCTTCCACCCCGGGGCCATGACCCGCTCCCACGAGCAGCGCGTCCAGGAGGCCCGGGGCGTGGAGCTGGGCATCGTCTCCCCGGACGGCCGCGACGGGATGCTGCAGCACGCCGAGCAGTTCGCCGAGGCCGGCATCCCTTTCGTCTTCGACCCCGGCCAAGGCATGCCCCTGTTCGACGGCAAGGAGCTGCTCCGCTTCCTGGACCTGGCCACCTGGGTGACGGTGAACGACTACGAGGCCCGCCTCATGGAGGAACGCACCGGGCTGGACATCGAGCGCCTGGCTCGCCGGGTGGAGGCCTTCGTGGTCACCCTGGGGCCGCGGGGGTCGCGCATCCACACCGACGGCGAGGTGCTGGAGATCCCCGCGGCCAATCCCCGGGAGGTGGTGGACCCCACCGGCTGCGGGGACGCCTACCGCGCCGGGCTGCTACGGGGCCTGAGCCTGGGCCTGGACTGGGAGACCACCGGGCGCATGGCCTCGCTCATGGGGGCCATCAAGGTGGAAACGGCGGGCACCCAGAATTACCATGTGACCCCTGCCTCCTTCGCCTCGCGCTACCGCGAGGCCTTCGGGCGCGAGCTGGTGCTGCCCGGGGCCTGAGGCGGGGGCGGGCACGAGTCGGCAGGTCATCCGACAGTCGCTAGGGGAGGATCACCGCGTGGGCAAGGGCGACCGCAAGACGCGCCGGGGCAAGATCTGGCGGGGCACCTACGGCAAGACCCGTCCGGCTCCGGGCAAGGGTAAGAAGAAGGAGCGGGAGGGCTAAGGCCCCCGCCCCCTTCCCCGAGGAGGAGCCATGGACGAGGAGCTCAAGCAGCGGCTCATCCCCTTCCTGGGCCGCCAGCACCTGTGCGCCTCCCTCACCGTGCGGGAGGTGGAGACCTTCCTGGACTTCACCGACCTGGTCCGCTTCCGCAAAGGGGAGGTCATCGCCGAGGTGGGCGAGGTGGGCGATGCCCTCTACGTGGTCTTCCGCGGAGAGGTGGGCTTCTACTACGACGACGCCGGCCGGGAGCTGGAGGTGGGCACGGCCCGCGAGGGAGAACTGGTGGGAGAGATGTCCTTCTTCGACCGCCGGCCTCGCTCCCTACGCATACGGGCCAAGGCGCCCCGCACCGAGCTGCTGCGCCTGACCCGGCCCATGTATCAGCGGCTCAAGGTGGAGCAGCCTTTCATCGCCGTGAACCTGCTGGAGCAAGCCATCATCAGCTTGGACCAGCTCCTGCGCCAGGTCAGCGCCGAGGAAGCCTCCTTGGCCCACTATGTCTACGGTCCCGGGCGGCGCTGAGCAAGCCGAGGCGGAGGAGTCCCGGCAAGGCCGTGGAGGGCGTGGTGCCTCCTCCCTCTGGTGCCGCCCGCCGCGTTTCCTGCTGGGCGCGGCCGCGCCAGAGCAGCTTCCCCCTGACCAAGGGTGGGAGGTGGCTTTCGCCGGGCGCTCCAACGCCGGCAAGTCCTCCGCACTCAACGCCCTGGCAGGGGTCCGCTCCCTGGCCCGCACCAGCAAGGCGCCCGGGCGCACCCGGGAGATCAACTTCTTCGCCTGGGACCCGGAACGGCGCCTGGCGGATCTTCCGGGCTACGGCTACGCCCGGGTGCCCCGGGAGACGGCCCGGCGCTGGGCGGCGCTGCTGGAGCGCTACCTCCAGCGCCGCTGCCTGGCCGGCCTGGTGCTGCTGATGGACGCGCGCCACCCCCTCACCCCCCTGGATCGCCAGCTCCTGGACCTGGCCGCCTGCCGGCGCCTGCCGGTGCTCCTGCTGCTGACCAAGGCCGACAAGCTAGGCCGTGGGGCGGCCCTGGAGGCCCTGCGGCGGGTGCGCCGTGAGCTCCCCGCCTGGGGCGAGGCCACCGCCTCCTGGCGCGCCGTGCTCTTCTCCGCCCGCACCCGCCTGGGGGTGCCGGAGGCCCGCCAGGCGGTGGATGTCTTTTTGAATCAATCAGTTATGTAGACATACGGGCAAAAAGAAGCCCCGGCCTGAAAGAGGGAGGAGGACCGGGGCACAACACCTGGCTTGGGGGAGCCAGGTTCAGAGGGGTTTTCCCGCTCAGGGAGGGGAAGCGGGAAAGAGTACGGGCCAGAAACAACCGCACTCGTACCCTGAGAGTGTAGACGCTGAAAAAAGTTCCGCACGCCTTGGCCGGCCTCAGTGAGCCTCGTCCCAGCTGGCCCCCACCCCCACCTCCACCTCCAGGGGCACGCTGAGCTCGGCCGCCTGCGCCATGGTCTCGGCCACCACCCGGCGGGCCTCCTCTACCCGGTCCTCGCGCACCTCGAAGACCAGCTCGTCGTGCACCTGCATGATCATGCGCACCCCCTCCCGCTTCTGGCACCAGCGGTCCAGGGCGATCATGGCCCGCTTGATGATGTCGGCGGCCGTGCCCTGCATGGGGGCGTTGATGGCCGCCCGCTCGGCGTACTGGCGCCGGGCCTGCTGGCGGGCGCGGATCTCGGGCAGGTGCAGGCGGCGCCCGTAGAGGGTCTCCACGTAGCCCTGGCGGCGGGCCTGCTCGCGCAGGGCCTCCATGAGGGCGGCCACGCCGGGGTAGCGGGCGAAGTAGCGGTCCATGTAGGCCTGGGCCTCCTCCTGGGGGATGCCCAGCTGGCGGGCCAGGCCGAAGGCGGACATGCCGTAGACCAGCCCGAAGTTGATGGCCTTGGCCCGGCGGCGCTGCTCCGGGCCCACCTGCTCCAGGGGCAGCCCGAAGAGCTCGGCGGCGGTGGCGGTGTGGATATCCAGGCCCCGGGCGAAGGCCGAGCGCAGGCCCTCGTCCCCGGACAGGTGCGCCAGGATGCGCAGCTCAATCTGGGAATAGTCCGCGGCCAGCAGCCGGTGGCCGGGCGGGGCCACGAAGGCCTGCCGGATGCGCCGGCCCTCCGGGGTCCGGACGGGGATGTTCTGCAGGTTGGGGTCCGAGGAGGACAGCCGCCCGGTGGCGGTGACGGCCTGATGATAAGAGGTGTGCACCCGCCCGGTGCGCGGGTGGATCTGCCGGGGCAGGCGATCGGTGTAGGTGGACTTGAGCTTGGCCAGGGCCCGGTAGTCCAGGATCAGGGCCACCAGCGGGTGCGCGCCCAGCAGCTCCTGCAGGGCGGACTCGGAGGTGGAGGGCTGGCCCTTGGGGGTCTTGCGCGGCACCGGCAGGCCGAGGCGCCCGTAGAGGATCTCCTGGATCTGCCTGGGCGAGTCCAGGTTGAAGGGCACGCCTGCCAGCTCGTGGGCTTGGCGGCGCAGGGCCTCCAGGCGCCCGGCCAGCTCGCGGCCCTGCTCCTCCAGGCGGCCGGCGTCCACCAGCACCCCGGCCCGCTCCATGCGCGCCAGCACCGGCACCAGGGGCACCTCCAGCTCCTCGTAGAGGGCCCGCAGCCGGGGCTGAGCCTGGAGCCGAGGCCAGAGCCGCTGGTGCAGCCGCAGCGACAGGTCCGCGTCCTCGGCTGCATAGGGGGCGGCCTCCTCCACGGGCACCTCCTGGAAGGGGACCTGGGCGGCCCCCTTCCCGGCCACCTCCTCGTAGCGCAGGCTGCGCCGGCCCAGGTGCCGGCGGGCCAGGGTGTCCAGGTCGTGCCGGGAGGTGCTCTCCAGGACATAGGACTCCAGCATGGAGTCGTGCCGAATGCCCCGCAGGCGGATGCCATGGTTGGCCAGCACGCTTGCGTCGTACTTGAGGTTGTGGCCCACCTTGGCCCGCTCGGGGTCCTCCAGCAGAGGGCGCAGGCGCTCCAGCACCCGCTCCCGGTCCAGCTGGGCCGGGGCCCCGGGATAGCGGTGGGCCAGGGGCAGGTAGGCCGCCTCCCCGGGGGCCACGGCCAGGGCCACCCCCACCACTTCCGCCTCCATGTAGTCGAGGCTCGTGGTCTCCAGGTCCAGGGCGAAGAGCTCGGCCGCCTCCAGACGGCGCAGCCAGCGCTCCAGGCCGGCCTCGTCCAGCACCGTCTCGTAGGCCGCCCGGCGTTGCCGCGCCGCCTCCTCCCCCGGGGGGTCGTTCCCCTCGCCCTCCAGCTCGGCCAGCCAGGTGCGGAACTCCAGCCGCCGGTACAGCTCCCGCAGCCGCTCTCGGTCCGGCCTCCCCGGCACCAGCTCCTCAAGCACCAGGGGCAGGTCCAGGTCGGTGCGGATGGTGGCCAGCTCCCGGGCCAGGCGCAGCTGCTCCGGGCCTGCCTCCCGCAGCCGCTCCCCAGCCTTGCCCGGAATGCCCGCCGCATGGGCCAGCACCCCCTCCAGGGAGCCGTATTGGGCCAGCCAGCGGGCGGCGGTCTTGGGGCCCACCCCGGGCACGCCGGGGATGTTGTCCGAGGCGTCCCCCACCAGGGCCAGAAAGTCCGGGATGAGGGCGGGGGGCACCCCGAAGCGTGCCTCCACCCCCGCCGGATCCAGCACCCGTCCGCTCTGGGCCCCCACCAGGCGGATGCGCCCATCCACCAGCTGGGCCATGTCCTTGTCCCCGGTGGCGATGAGCACCTCCATGCCCTGGGCGGCGGCCCGTCGGGCCAGGGTGCCGATGACGTCGTCGGCCTCCACCCCCTCCTCCACCAGCACCGGGAGCCCCTGGGCCCGGAGGCAGGCCAGCAAGGGCGCCACCTGCACCACCAGCTCCTCGGGCATGGGGGGGCGGTGCGCCTTGTAGTGGGCGTAGAGCTCGTCCCGAAAGGTGCGACCGGGGGCGTCGAAGACCACCGCCACCCGATCCGGCCGACGCTCGGCCAGGAGCTTCTGGAGCATCTTCAGCACCCCGAACACGGCCCCCGTGGGCTCGCCTCGGCTGTTGGCGAGCGGAGGCAGGGCGTGGAAGGCCCGGTACAGGAAGGAGCTGCCGTCCACCAGGAGCAGGAGGGGCGCCTGACACTCGGAAGGGCTCATCGGCTCGATCCCGCGCGGCCGGGGGCTCGGGCATTCTATCCGCCCCCAGCGCTGGACAGCACGAGCGCTGGACAGCACGGCGGGGGGTAGGGGATGCTAGCGCCCGGAGGACAGTGGAGAGGGCGCATGGCTCAGGCGGGCCACCCTTGGAGGGGCAACGCGAGGAGAAGCTTCTCCGCGCTAGCGGCGCTGGGGCTGCTCGGCCTGCCCGCTGGGGAGGCCGCGGCGGAGGCCCCGGTGGGGCCGCCGGAGGAGGTGCCGCCGGGCATCGTCATCCAGCCCCGGCCCGAGGCCCGGGCCCAGGAGTACCGGGCACGGGACCGGGTGTTCATGATTCGCATCTGGCCCGCCAAGGGCCCACCTTACTTCCTGGTGGACCTGGACGGCGACGGGCGCCTGGAGACCCGCCGCAGCGACCTGGACCCCGAGGTGCTCACCCCCCAGTGGGTGGTGGGGCGCTGGCGGCTGCGTTGAGGCCGTTCTTTCCGGAGTCTCTGGCATGCTCCCGCCCTCCAGACCCCGCCGCCTGGGCCGATGAAGGGTGGGGCCAGCGAGCGGATGGCGGGACGCGTCCGGGAACGGCGGGATGACTGGCGCAACGGCAGTGGCGGTGGAGGGGGCCGGAGGGCCCGCGCCTCGGCTCGCCCATCCTCGCTTCATCGCCCTGGGGCAGCTCTTCGCCTTGGGGCTGCTGGCCTGGACCGCCGCCCAGTGGACCTGGCGCCTCCTGCCCGCGCCGGCCTCGTCCTCGCCGCCCCCCGCCGCGCAGGCGGCGCAGGCCGGCGCCGTACCCAAGGACCCCCGGGACCTGGCTCGCCGGGTGGCCGGGACAGGGGTCGTGGGCGTGCCGAAGAGATGCCAGGCGGCCACCTCCCTGCGTCTGATCCTGCGGGGGGTGGTGGCCTCGGAGGACCCGCGCTTGGCGGCGGCCCTCATCGCCGACGCCTCGGGCCGGGAGCGGACCTACCGGGTGGGGGAGCGCCTACCCGGTGGGGCGGAGCTGGTGGCCGTGCGCCCCCGGGAGGTGGTGCTGCGCCGGGGGGGGCGGCTGGAGACCCTGCGCCTGCCCCGCCAGGGCCCGGAAGGGACGTCCGCCACCGCCTCCGGCGGCGCTGCCCCCCCAAGCGCGGCCGCGCCCCGGCCGGCAGCGGATGCGGCGGCGGTGGTGCGGCGCTACCGGGAACGCTTCTTGCAAAATCCCCGGAGCGTCATGGACCTGGTGCAGGGGACGCCCGAGCGCCGCGACGGCCGCCTCGTCGGCTTCCGCATCCGCTCCGCCCGGGACCCGGAGGCCCTACGGCGCCTGGGCCTGCGGCCCGGGGACGTGGTCACGGCGGTCAACGGCCGCAGCTTGGCCGACCCCCGCCAGCGCATGCGGCTGCTGGAGGAGCTCACGAGCGCCGAGACCTTGACGGTGGAGCTGCTGCGCCAAGGCACCCCTTACCAGCTCACCATCCCGGTGGGGCCCGCCCCGTGAGCGTGAGGGCCGGTCCCGGGGGCGGCCATCGCCGACTACAATCGCCGCTGCCCCCGCGCCCGCTGCGGGAGGGCCCCTGAGGGAGCATGAGGGAGGAGAGCTTGCACGAACAGCCCCCCGCCGCCGGGACACCCCCGCGTACCCGCCGGACGGCCGGCCCGCTCCCGGCCCTGGTCTTGGCCCTGGGCGCGGCCCTGCTGCTGGGGGCCCTCACGCCGCTCGCCCACGCCAGCGGCGTTACCCTCAACTTCAAGGACGCCGACCTGACCACGGTCATCGCCTGGGTGGCCGAGCAGACGGGCAAGAACTATATCGTGGACCCCCGAGTCAAAGGCCGCGTCACCATCGTCTCCGGCCGTCCCCTGGACCCGGGGGAGATCGAGGCGGTATTCCAAGCGGTGCTGGAGGTCCACGGCTTCGCCGCCGTGCCCGCCGGGTCAGCCGTCAAGATCGTACCCGAGGCGCGGGCCAAGCAGGCCGGTGTGCCCCTGGCCGACGCCCAGCATCCGGGGCGGGGCGCGGAGTTCGTCACCCGGGTGATCCCGGTGGAGCACGTCCCCGCCGCCCAGCTGGTGCCCATCCTGCGCCCCCTGGTGCCCCAGCAGGGGCACATGGTGGCCTACCCGCCGAGCAACGTGCTCATCGTCTCCGACCGAGCGGCCAACATCGAGCGCCTGGCGCGCATCGTCGCCAAGGTGGACCGGCCCAGCCGCTCCGGGGAGATCGAGGTCATCCCCCTGGAGCACGCCGCGGCCTCCGAGGTGGTGCGCATCCTCCAGGCCCTCCAGGCACGGGGCCGGCAGCAGGGAGCAGGTCAGCAAGGCCCGGTGCTGGTGGCTGACGAGCGGACCAACTCGGTGCTGCTCAGCGGAGGCAGCCAAGCCGAGCGGCTACGGCTGCGCGCCATCGTCTCGCACCTGGACACGCCGCTGCAGCGCGAGGGCGACATCCACGTGATCTATCTGCGCTACGCCGACGCCAAGGAGCTGGCCCCGGTGCTCATGGGCATCGGTCAGCGGGTGCTGGAGCAGGAGCAGGGCCAGGACCAAGGCGGCCAAGCCGCGCGGGCGGCGCGGGAGTTCGACGTGCAAGCCGACGAGAGCACCAACGCCTTGGTCATCACCGCCCCACCCAAGCTCTTCCGCTCCCTGGAGGCGGTGGTGCGCAAGCTGGACGTACGCCGCGCCCAGGTGCAGGTGGAGGCCATCATCGCCGAGATGTCCCTGAGCCGCGCCGCCGAGCTAGGGGTGCAGTGGGGCTTCGGTGGCAACGGCAGCGGGGTGCGGCCAATGGGAGCGATTAGCTTCCAAGCGGGCAGCGGGGCCAGCCTGGGCGAAGTAGGGGCGGCCGCGGCCTCGGGCCAGCCCCCGGCCCAGCTCCCCGACGGTCTGACCTTGGGTGTGGGCCGCCTGGTGAACAACCGCCTGGACTTCGGCGCCCTGCTGCGGCTGCTGCAATCGGACGCGGCCACCAACATCCTCTCCACCCCCACCCTGGTGACCCTGGACAACCAGGAGGCAGAGATCGTGGTGGGCCAGAACGTGCCCTTTGTCACGGGCGCCTTCGTCAACGTCGCTGGCACGGCCACGCCCACCAACCCCTTCCAGACCATCCAGCGCCGCAACGTAGGCGTGACCCTCAAGGTCCGACCTCAGATCAACGAGGGCGATGCGGTCAAGCTGGACGTGGAGCAGAGCGTGGACAGCCTGGCCCCCAATAACCAGGGAGCGGTGGATGTGGTGACCAACACCCGCCACATCCGCACCAGCGTGCTGGTGGACGACGGGCAGGTGGTGGTGCTGGGCGGGCTCATCACCGAGAACCTGCGCGAGCGCACCCAGCGCCTGCCGGTGCTGGGGCGCCTGCCCCTCATCGGCTCCCTGTTCCGCTACCGCACCTCCACCAAGGAGAAGACCAACCTCATGGTCTTCCTGAGGCCTGTGATCGTGCGCGACCAAGCGCTGATGAGCCAGGTCACCGCCGGCAAGTACGACTTCATCCGGGCCCGGCAGCTGGAGCTGCGCCGGCGGGGCGTGCCGCTGATGCCCGGCGAGGAGACCCCCGTGATGCCGCCCCTGGAGCGGCTGCGCAGCGA
>WFXX01000187.1 GCA_015490395.1 Gammaproteobacteria bacterium
CGTGGCACCCGACGCACCCTGGTGGAGGTGCTCGAGGCGCTGCCAGATCTCCTCGGTGACGAAGGGCATCAGGGGATGGAAGAGGCACAGCAGCGCCTCGAGCACCTCCACCAGGGTGCGTCGGGTGCCACGTTGGCGGGCCGGGGGGGCTTCGGGATCCTGGAGCACAGGCTTGGTCAGCTCCAGGTACCAGTCGCAGAACTCGTCCCAGAAGAAGGCGTGCAGGTGCTGGGCCACGAGATCGAAACGGTAGGCGCGGAAACCCTCGTGTACCTGGGCCGTGACCGCCTGCAGGCGGGCGAGGATCCAGCGGTCGGCCACCGTGAGCGCCACCTCCCCCGGCTCGGGCCAGCGCCCCTCGCACTGCATCAGCACGAAGCGGGCCGCGTTCCAGAGCTTGGTGCATAGGTTGCGGTGGCCCTCGATGCGCCCGAGGTCGAAACGCACGTCCCGCCCGGTGGAGGCCAGCGAGGCGAAGGTGAAGCGCAGGGCATCGGTGCCGTAAGCGGGGATGCCTCGGGGGAACTCGCGTCGGGTGGCCTCCTCGATGCGCCGGGCCATCTGCGGCTGCATGAGCCCGCTGGTACGCTTGGCCACCAGGGACTCCAGGTCGATGCCGTCGATGAGGTCGATGGGGTCCAGCACGTTGCCCTTGGACTTGGACATCTTCTGGCCTTGGGCGTCGCGCACCAGCCCGTGCACGTAGACCTCCCGGAAGGGCACATCCCCCATGAACTTCAGGCCCATCATGATCATCCGGGCCACCCAGAAGAAGATGATGTCAAAGCCCGTGACCAGCACCGAGGTGGGATACCAGGTCGCCAGGGCGGGGGTGCGCTCCGGCCAGCCCAGGGTGGAGAAGGGCCACAGCGCCGAGCTGAACCAGGTATCGAGCACGTCCTCGTCCTGGCGGAGGGGGAGGTCCGCGGGCAGGCCGTGGCGGTCCCGGGCCTCTTCCTCGCTGCGGGCCACGTAGACCCGCCCCTCGGGGTCGTACCAGGCCGGGATGCGGTGGCCCCACCAGATCTGGCGGGAGATGCACCAGTCCTGGATGTTGCGCATCCACTCGAAGTAGGTGTTGGCCCAGCCCTCGGGCACGAAGCGCACCCGGCCCTCCTCCACCGCGTGCACCGCGGCCTCGGCCAGGGGGCCTACCTTCACGAACCACTGGTCAGTGAGGAAGGGCTCGATGACGGCGCCGGAGCGGTCACCCCGGGGGACCATGAGCCGATGCGGCTCCTCCCGCTCCAGCAGGCCCTGGGCCTTCAGGTCCTCCACGATGCGGCGGCGGGCCTCGAAGCGGTCCAGCCCCATGTAGGCGTCTGGCGCCAGCTCGTTGAGGCGGGCCTCCTCGGTGAAGATGTTGATCAGGGGCAGGCCGTGTCGCCGGCCCACCTCGTAGTCGTTGAAGTCGTGGGCGGGGGTGATCTTCACCGCCCCGGTCCCAAAGGCCGGGTCCACGTAAGGGTCCGCGATGACCGGGATGCGCCGCCCCGCCAGGGGCAGGATCACCTCCCGGCCCACCAGGTGCCGGTAGCGCTCGTCCTCGGGGTGCACGGCCACCGCCACGTCCCCCAGCAGGGTCTCGGGGCGGGTGGTGGCCACCACCAGGTGCCCGCCGCCCCCGGCCAGGGGATAGCGGATGTGCCAGAGGGTGCCCTCCTCCTCCTGGCTGATCACCTCCAGGTCGGAGACGGCGGTGCGCAGCACCGGATCCCAGTTGACCAGCCGCTGGCCCCGGTAGATCAGCCCCTCTTCGTGGAGGCGCACGAAGACCTCCCGCACCGCCCGGGAGAGCCCCTCGTCCATGGTGAAGCGCTCCCGGGACCAGTCCAGCGAGGCCCCCAGCCGCCGCAGCTGGCTGGTGATGGTGCCGCCAGAGCGCTCCTTCCATTGCCAGACCCGCTCCAGGAAGGCCTCCCGCCCCAGGCGGTGGCGGTCCAGGCCCTCGGCGGCCAGCTGGCGCTCCACCACGATCTGGGTGGCGATCCCGGCGTGATCGGTGCCCGGCTGCCAGAGGACGTTGCGCCCTCGCATGCGGTGGTAGCGCACCAGGGCGTCCATGAGGGTGACCTGAAAGGCATGCCCCATGTGCAGGCTGCCGGTGACGTTGGGCGGCGGCAACATGATGCAGTAGGGCTCGCCCCGGCCCGAAGGCGCGAACCAGCCGCGCTCTTCCCAGGTGCGGTACCAGCGGGACTCGATGGCCTTGGGGTCGTAGTGCTTGTCCATGGATCCTCCCGGCAGCTCCCTCAGCCCGAGGGGACATCCGGCCGCCGACCGCGCGCGACGCGGCTCCCGATCCCCTCCAGGGCCTGGGCCAGGAGCCGAGCTAGAGGCTCCTCGCCAAGCGGCTCCCTGGCGGGTGTCTCCCCCGGAGGCGCCTCCGGGGGGGGTTGCTCCCGGGCAGGCAGCCTTGAGACCGCTTCCCGAGCAGCGGCCAAGGCCTCGTCCAAGGCCCGGTCCACGGCCTCCCGCAGCCGTTGCCGGAGGCGTTCCTCAAGGGTGGCGAGGAGCATCTGCCGCTCCTCGAGCGAGGTCTGGGCACAGGCCGCGGCGGCGGCCGCCTCGCCCTCCCGACGGCCGTGGCGGCGGGCCGCCTCCAAGGCCTCCTGCATGGCCTCGGCCAGCAGCGCGCGCAGGCCGGGCAGGAGGGCCCTTGCCAGGGCCCGGGGGTCCGGAGGCGGGCGCAGGGCACGGGAGCGCGGCAGCAACGGTGGCTCCTCGTCCCCGGGTGCGGGCGGGGACAAGGGTCGCGCCAGGAGGGGTACCCCGTCCCAGCCTCCAC
>WFXX01000188.1 GCA_015490395.1 Gammaproteobacteria bacterium
CGGCGCTGGGCCGCCGTCAGCCGCCGCCAGGGCACGTCCACCGGGACGCCGCGCAGGCGCGCGAAGCGCAACAGGTCGCGCTGGCACCCGGCGTAGCTGCTCCCCTGGAAGGGCCGGACGGCGCCCTCGGCCAGGCTCAGCGAGGGATCCGGCACCACCAGGTCCCAGTCGATGCCGATCACGCGCCCGAAGCCGCGGCAGGTGGGGCAGGCGCCCACCGCCGCGTTGAAGGAGAACAGCCCCGGCGTGGGCTCGCGGTAGCGGCGGTCGCAGTCGGGGCAGTGGAGGCCGGCGGAGAAGCGCAGCGGCGGGCCCTCGGGGCGGCGGTCGGCGCCGAGCGGCTGCAGGTGCACGCGCCCGTGGCCGTGGGCGAGCGCGGCCTCCACCGCCTCGGCCAGCCGGGCCTGCGTGCCCGCCTCCACCCGCAGCCGGTCCTGCACCACCTCCAGCCGCCCGCCCCGCCGGCGCAGCACCCGCGTCCAGCCGGCGCGGGCGAGGAAGGCCTCCACCTCGGCCCGCGGGAGCGAGGCCGGCACCTCCACCAGGAAGGTCACCGCCACCCGCCGGCCCTCGAGGCGCGCCAGCGCCTCGGCGACGATGGACGACGGCGTGTCGCGGCGCACCTCGCGGCCGCAACCCAGGCAGTGGAGCCGGGCGGCGCGGGCGTAGAGGAGCTTGAGGTGGTCGGCCAGCTCGGTCATGGTGCCCACCGTCGAGCGTGAGGTGCGCACCGGGTTGGTCTGGTCGATGGCGATGGCGGGCGGGACGCCCTCGATGCGCTCGGCCCGGGGCCGGTCCATGCGCTCGAGGAACTGGCGCGCGTAGGGGGAGAAGGTCTCCACGTAGCGGCGCTGGCCCTCGGCATAGAGGGTGTCGAAGGCCAGCGAGCTCTTGCCCGAGCCGGAGACCCCGGTCACGACCACCAGCTCGCCCAGGGGGATGTCCAGGTCGATGCCCCGGAGGTTGTGCTGGCGGACCCCGCGCAGCCGTATGGCCGGCCGATGAGGGGTGGGAGCGGCATGCACGGACATGGCTGGGGAGGCTAGCTTATCATGGCCCTCCCAGCGGGACCCTTCTAGCGGGACCTTCGTGGCAAGGGAGGCCCTCACCGGAGGGCCGCGGGGAGGACTCGGTGCCATGCGCGAGCTGATCCGGCTCAGCACCCGCCGGCGCGAGGAGCTGGTGGACATCACCGACCAAGTGCGGGCGGTGGCAGCCCGCTCGGGGGTGCGCGACGGCTTGGTGCACGTCTACGCCCAGGGGGCCACCGCCGCCGTCATGATCCAGGAGAACTGGGATGCGAGCGTGCCCGAGGACGTGGTGGACCTGCTGCGCCGGCTGATTCCGCGAGGGGTGTGGCGGCACGATGCCCAGGACGGCAACGGGGACGCCCACCTCAAGGCCGGCCTGGTAGGCCCCTCGGAGACCATCCCCCTGGTGGACGGGGAGCTGGGGCTGAGCACCTGGCAGAACGTTTTCTTCTGCGAGTTCGACGGCCCCCGGGCCGAGCGCCGGGTCCTGTGCACGGTGCTCCCCCTCCCCGCGGGCTAGCCGAGGCACCCTCCAAGAGGGAAGGGGACGCCCTTGCGCCTGCCTTGGCCGCAGGCTCGGCGCCGCCGTCATCAGCGCCAGCGGTAGCCGCTGCGCTTGCGGCTGATGCCGCGGCGGTTGACGATGCTTTGCCCACCGGAGAGGCCCCGGTGGATGCCGTCGCGGGTGAAGGCGTGGGAGGTGCCGGGCGTGCCCGCGGCCGCGCACCACCCGTCCGCGGGCGGAGCTCCGCAGCCGGTGGCCGGAGCGGGCGCTGAAGCTGCGGCCGGGCCGGTAGGTGCGGACACGACCCCGCCCTCCCGCGGCGGAGGCTGCGGATCCAGCGCCCCCAGCGGACGGCCACCTGCAGGGGCTCCCCGCCGCACCGGCGTGTCGGGGACCGCGGCGAGATCCGAGAGCAGGAGCAGCGCTGCCACCGGCGGGACCGCTGGCATCACCTCCAGGGCATCACCTCCAGGGCATCACCTCCAGGGCATCACCTCCAGGGCATCACCTCCAGGGCATCACTTCCGGGGGGCTGAACGAGCCTGGATCCCCGCGGGCAGCGCCAGGAGCGCCGCGAGGGCGGACATCACCCATCACCATGAACCGGGGCTGCACGGTTCTCACCTCCAGATGGACTGGCACCTTCGCTCTCCGCCGACCTCCCGCGAGGCCCGCCGGGCCGGGGGTCCCGCCCTCTCCCGGCGCCTGTGGTTGCGCTCGGACGGACGGAGCTCCCTTCCGGAGATAAACGGGGAGGCATCCTGGGGCAGCGACCTGAAACTCCTTGACGCAGCGCTAGAATGCAATGCCATCTGACACCCCTAGCAAGACCAGGCACCCCAATGCCCCCTCTTCCCCCGCCGGTCCTTCTGGAGCGGGCCGAGGACCGGGCCCGCCGGGGGCGCCGGCGCGAGGCCCGCGAGCTGCTCCGGGAGCTGGCCGCGCGGCCGGGGGAGGCCCTCGACGGCGAGGGCTGGCTCCGGGCCGGGCGCCTGGCCGGGCGCCTGGAGGCGCTGTCCGCGGCCCTGGCCTGCTTGCGCAAGGCCGTGGCGCGCGCGCCGCACCATGCCCCGGCCTGGGCCACCCTGGGCGGGGCCCTGGCCCTGGCCGGGGAGGCCGGCGAGGCCGAGGCCGCCTTCGAGGAGGCCCTGCGCCGGGATCCCGCCCTCCCCGAGGCCCTGCGGGGACTGGCCCGCCTTCGGGAGGGCCGCGCCGGGCCGGCGGCCGCCGCGGCCCTCCCGAAGGCGGGCCAGTCCCCGCAG